>CANKNL010000156.1 GCA_947483345.1 Chitinophagaceae bacterium
AGTTCTTCTAACATAATTATTTTTCCTCCTGATTAGTTTTAAGGTCTTCTGCTTTTGGCAGTTTGATATCTCCCATGGGAAATGTTTTTACCATTTCTTCATCAATGAATTTTGAAGATTCCACTGGCGTCATCTTCCAGTTGGAAGGACAGTTGCCAATGATCTCTACCAAACATGTGCCCTTGTTTAACTGTTGGTAAATAAATGCTTTCTCTAATGCTTTTTTTGTTTTTCTTACGGCCGCCGCACTGTTCACTGTTTGCCTGGTAACATAAAAGGCACCGGGTAATACGGCCAACAGTTCGGCTACTTTTATTGGGGCACCATAAAAACCGGTATCTCTGCCATCCGGACTGGTTGTGGTTTTCATGCCTGCCAATGTGGTTGGCGCCATTTGTCCGCTCGTCATGCCATACACCGCATTATTCATAAATACGATCAGTATATTTTCTCCGCGATTAATGGCGTGCAGGGTTTCGGCAATACCAATGGCGGCCAGGTCACCATCGCCCTGATAAGTAAATACATATTTTTCGGGCATCAGTCTTTTAACTGCAGTGGCAACAGCAGCAGCCCTGCCATGTGCCGCTTCCTGCATATCAATATTCATATAGTCATAAGCAAAAACAGAACAGCCAACCGGTGCAATACCAATGGTTTGTTCCTGGATGTCCATGTCTTCCACTACTTCCATAATAAGTTTATGTACCAAACTATGTGCACAGCCCGGGCAATAATGCATATTTACATCTACCATGGTGGCCGGTTTATGATAAACCAGTTCGTATTCCTCATTCTGGCATCCCGGAAATTGAACTTCAGGTAAGGTGTCAGGCAACAAATGTTCTTCAGTTTGCATGATGGTTCTCTATTAAGGTTTCTAATTGATGTAATATGTCTTCCGGCGTAAAAAGTAATCCACCCATTTTTCCAAAAAATTCAACCGGTACTTTCCCTTTTACAGCCAGTTGTACATCTTCCACCATCTGGCCACTGTTAAGTTCAACACTTAGCATGAACTTAACCTGAGGGGCTAATTCTTCTAAGCGTTTATAAGGATAAGGGTATAAACAAATGGGCCTGAATAAGCCAACTTTAATGCCTTTTTCCCGGGCAAGGTCCATGGCTTTCTGACAAATTCTTGCACTTAAACCATAGGCCACAAAAAGATAGTCGGCATCACTTGTATTTATTTCTTCAAAACGCAGTTCCTGTTCCCTCATCAACTTGTATTTAGCTTCCAGTTTCAGATTATGAATCTCCATTCTTTCGGGCTGAATAAATAAGGAAGTAATATAATTGCGCTCACGCGTTTTTGGTTTGCCGGTTGTAGCCCATGATGATTTATCAACATCAGGTTTGGTGTAAGGATGAAATACAACCTTTTCCATCATTTGTCCGATAGCACCATCAGATAAGATCAGTACGGGGTTGCGGTATTTATCTGCCAGGTCAAAACCAAGATAAACAAAATCGGCCATTTCCTGTACAGAAGCAGGTGCCAGTACAATCATTTTATAGTCGCCATGCCCCCCGCCTTTTACGGATTGAAAATAATCTCCCTGTCCGGGTTGAATGGTTCCCAAACCGGGACCGGCACGGTTAACATTTACAATTAAACAAGGTAATTCGGCCCCGGCAAGATAGGAGATACCTTCCTGCATCAGGCTGATGCCCGGTGAAGAAGAAGAAGTCATCGTTCTAAAGCCTGCGCCTGCAGCACCATAAACCATATTGATAGAAGCGATTTCACTTTCGGCCTGCATCACCAGTCTGTTATGCTTTGGCATTTCTCTGGCTAAATATTCCAGTACCTCAGACTGGGGTGTAATGGGATAACCAAAATAAGCGTCACATCCGGCCTGTATGGCGGCTTCAGCAAGTGCTTCATTCCCCTTCATGAGTTTGGCTTCTAACATATTTTTTTATTTAGTAGGTACGATCAGTGATTGAAGTTGTTCCCTGATATCAGCAGGTGTAATGTCAACCGGTTTTTTCTTAGGATGAGTTCGGTAAACAGTGATTACTGCATCCGGACAAACAAGGGCGCAATTAACACAGCCATTACAGGCGTCATTATTGGCAATGATATAGTGGTAGCCTTTGATGTTGATACTGTTGGATAATGAAAGAGCCTGTTCTTTACAGGCCGATATGCAAAGTTCACAACCTTTACATTTTTGGATATCAATTTCAACTTTACCTTTTACTTTTCTTTCTTTAACTGATGGGGACTTATTGATGTTATCTTCCATTGGTTGCAGTTTTTAAATATAGCCCTACAAAAGTCGGCAATACAAAGTTGAAATTATATTTACAATATCATAAAAGAATATGATTCTTATCAGTATCTAAGCTTAGTAAAAAAGCCGGAGGCGATTTAACTTGCAGTATAATTCAGGGGCATCAGGTAACAGGCTTTCAAAATCCCGGGCATCATGTATAATATGATAGTTGAATTGATTTTTCCTTTTTTATATGCATGACCGGAGAACGCCTTTTGAGGAATGCATGATCAGTACAAAAACCAGCTACATGAAAGATAATAACAGCACGTTTAAAGTAAAAGCTAATGAATTTGAGTTTTCTTTTTCTATGGAAGAGATCAATGCCATTGACTATATTCAAAAATCCCCCGTAGACTTTAATTTGTTAAAAGATAACCGTTCGGTAAATGCTAAACTGCTTGCAACAGACAGTACAAGTAAAAAGCAGACGATAGAAGTGGAAGGTGAAAAATTTGAAATAGAAATAAAGGAAGAGCTTGATCAGATGCTGGAGAAAATGGGTTTTGGGTTGGTTGCCAATAAACAGATCAAACATATCAAAGCACCCATGCCTGGGCTCGTATTGGAAATACATGTTTCAAATGGACAGTCTGTTAATGAAGGGGATAAGCTATTAATATTGAGTGCTATGAAGATGGAAAACAGTATTATGATTCATGCCAATGCGGTAATTAAAAGGGTATTGGTGGCAGCCGGAGACGCGGTAGATAAGGGACAGGTATTGGTAGAACTGGAATAAAGCAATACAGGCCCCGGAAATTTATTAATAAAAGCCAAATACAAAAAAATGCAAAAAATATTAGTTGCCAACCGCGGTGAAATTGCGTTACGGATTTTGCGCAGCATTCGTAAAATGGGCATCCAATCGGTGGCTGTTTTTTCGGAGGCCGACAGACATTCACCACATGTGTTATTCGCAGATGAAGCGGTTTGTTTGGGTGCTGCGGCATCTGCCGAATCGTATTTGAACGGTCATAAAATAATCGAATTCTGTAAAGCGCTTGGGGTGGATGGCATTCATCCGGGTTATGGTTTTTTAAGTGAGAATGCCGATTTTGCGCAACAGGTGGAAGATGCCGGAATTACCTTTATTGGCCCCGGTGCCGAAGCGATGCGAATCATGGGTTCTAAACTCGCTGCCAAAGCTTGTGTAAAAAATTACAATATCCCGATGGTGCCCGGTATTGATGAAGCGATAGAAGATATCGACATTGCAAAAAAGACAGCTAAACAAATTGGTTATCCCATTCTCATCAAAGCCTCTGCAGGCGGCGGGGGTAAAGGTATGCGTATTGTAGAACAGGAATCAGATCTGGAAGAACAAATGCAAAGGGCTGTAAGTGAAGCCAAATCTGCATTTGGAGATGGGTCTGTGTTTATTGAAAAATATGTGACTTCTCCCCGGCATATTGAGATACAGGTACTCGCAGATCATTATGGCCAGGTGGTGCATTTGTTTGAACGGGAATGCAGTATACAACGCCGCCATCAAAAAGTAATAGAAGAATCGCCTTCTGCTATTTTAACACCTGAACTCAGAAAAAAAATGGGAGAGGCCGCGGTAATGGTTGCCAAATCCTGTAACTATACCAGTACCGGCACGGTTGAATTTTTAATGGATGATCAGCTTAATTTTTATTTTTTAGAAATGAATACCAGATTGCAGGTAGAGCATCCCGTTACTGAAATGATAACCGGCATCGATCTGGTGGAAGAGCAAATAAAAATAGCAAGAGGCGAGAAATTAAGTTTTACACAAGATGACCTTCGCATACATGGGCATGCTGTGGAACTGCGGGTTTATGCAGAAGATCCATTAAATAATTTCCTGCCCTCCATCGGTACACTCACTAAATATATACAACCGCATGGCGAAGGCGTTAGGGTAGATGATGGATATGAAGAAGGCATGTCTATTCCTATTTATTACGATCCGATGATCGCTAAGCTGGTCACACATGGGAAAGACCGTACAGAAGCCATACAGAAAATGAAAAAGGCCATTAAGGAATTTCAAATCGAAGGGTTAGCTACCACTTTACCCTTTGGGACTTTTGTTTTTGAACACGATGCTTTTCTTTCTGGAAAATTTGATACCCATTTTGTAAAAAAATATTATACACCCGAAAAGATCAAAGAAAAACAAAAAGCGCTTGCAGAGATAGCCGCCCTGGCAGCCTTAAAATACTGGATCAACAGACAAAAAATCACACAGGCTGTAGAGCATAAAACAACCAAGTGGAAACGCCGGTTGGCTTAATTACAAATTGAATTTCAGCAAAAAAAAACAGTACTGATGAAATCAAAAGTTGACATACTAAGAGAAAAACTGGAAGCAGGAAAATCAGGTGGGGGTAAAGACCGCAATGACAAACAACATCAAAAAGGGAAGCTCACAGCCAGGGAGCGCATTACGTTATTATTGGATCCCGGTTCTTTTGAAGAAATAGGTGCCCTCGTTTTGCACCGTACCAAGGATTTTGGTATGGAAAATCAGCAATTTTATGGTGATGGCGTAATTACGGGTTATGGTACAGTGCATGAAAGACTGGTGTATGTTTATGCACAGGACTTTACTGTTTTTGGCGGTGCCTTATCCGAAACGCATGCAGAAAAAATATGTAAACTCATGGACCTTGCCATGAAAACAGGGGCTCCCGTAATTGGGTTAAATGATTCGGGCGGCGCTCGAATTCAGGAGGGCGTAAGATCATTGGGAGGATATGCCGATATTTTTTACCGCAATGTTTGGTCAAGCGGTGTTATTCCTCAAATATCAGCAATCATGGGGCCCTGTGCAGGGGGTGCAGTTTATTCTCCGGCCATAACCGATTTTACATTGATGGTGGAAAACACCAGTTATATGTTTGTTACCGGGCCAAATGTGGTAAAAACAGTAACCAATGAAGAAGTGAGTTCAGAAGAATTGGGAGGGGCATCAACGCATTCTACCAAATCGGGCATTACGCATTTAACGGCTGCCAATGATATGGAATGCATTGAGCAAATTAAAAAATTATTGAGTTATATGCCGCAAAATTGTGAGGATATAACACCCAAAGATCCTTATACGCCAACGGATGAAACCAGAGCGGGTTTAGAAAACATTCTTCCCGAAAGTACCAATCAACCTTATGATATTAGAGATGTAATTACAGGCATTTGTGATGCAGAATCTTTTTTTGAAATTCATAAAGCCTATGCAGAGAATATTGTGGTTGGTTTCGCCAGGTTAGCCGGAAGGAGTATTGGCATTGTGGCCAACCAGCCCAATTGCCTGGCTGGGGTATTGGATAATGATAGCTCAAAAAAGGGAGCCCGGTTTACCAGGTTTTGCGATTGTTTTAATATCCCGTTATTGGTTTTGGTTGATGTGCCGGGATTTTTGCCAGGTACCGATCAGGAATGGAATGGGATCATTACCAATGGCGCAAAATTACTGTATGCCTTAAGTGAAGCTACTGTTCCCCGGGTTACGGTGATCACCCGAAAGGCTTATGGTGGCGCTTATGATGTTATGAACTCGAAACATATAGGTGCCGATATGAACTTTGCCTGGCCAACAGCCGAGATAGCTGTCATGGGAGCCAGGGGAGCCAGTGAGATTATTTTTAAAAAAGAAATTTCAGAAGCAGCAGATCCTGCACAAAAATTGCTGGAAAAAGAGGCCGAATATGCCGAAAAATTTGCCACCCCTTATCAAGCTGCAGAAAGGGGATTTATTGATGAAGTGATTGAACCAAAGGATACCAGAAAAAAACTGATAAAAACCTTTGCCATACTGGAAAATAAAGTGGCTAAAAGATCAAGAAAAAAGCATGGCAATATTCCCTTGTGATTTATGATAACCGCATTGGATCATTCTAAAAGTGATTTAAAAAAACGCCCCAAAAAATCCGGGGCGTTTTAAGCAATTAGTCGGGGTTAAAATTTTAAACCTACCGTTGCTATTATGTTACCGCGTTGCTGCTTAAGTGTGGCAAATGTATTTGCCCTGTCTTGTAAACGATATGGGAAACTAACATCTTTGCTCATGGCATGTACATAAGAAAGATCTATAAAAAAACCTTTATTGCGGTATCCCAAACCACCGCTTAAAAGCATCCGGTTTACTTTATAAGCGGCCTCTTTATACGGATTGCCATAATAAGCAAAACCAAGCCGGGCCATGATGATATTAAATTTCAATTCACCCCCAACCCTAAAATTAAAACTGCCTTTATAATCGGTCTTAACTACTTTATTTAAGGCTTTATAATAAATTTTCTCTTCGTCTGTTACAGTCTCATTATCGCTGCTGAACCTGCTGCCTTTATGATTTATATATTCAATATCAGCACTGATAAACCCTTTTTGTCTGCTTACATCTTTAACTTCCCTGAATACATAAGATGCACTGAGGATGGCTTTAAAGGGGGTGCTTTGAATATATTTTGCTTCACCGGGTTGGTTGTTGGTAAAATTTTGAGAGCTTACATTAAATTGTGCAATCGGATTTTCAACTTCCGTAATCAATGTAGTTGTTCGGGTATCTGTTAAAAACAGGAATGTGGGTGTGTGAATGGCCAACCCTAGCCGGATATAATTCTGCGGTCGGTAAATGATTCCAATTCTGACGTTAAAGCCGGTGCCCTTAGTTGTAAAATCATCCGTGTATTCAAACTTTTTAAAATAATTGTTATTGTTATTTGAGGTATCCGACTCTTTAAAAAAAGTGTTGCTCGTGTAATTTACTAATGGGATGCCAATGCTTGCACCAATAAACCATTTGTCGTTTTTGTTGTGCGCAAAACCAATGGCCAGTTCAGAAATAGAGCCATTGGTTTTTTTGATCATCTCTTGTTGCAATGCC
>CANKNL010000157.1 GCA_947483345.1 Chitinophagaceae bacterium
CAAAAAACATATATGCAGTTAGATGCTGCCGATTCTTTTGTCATTGGCTATCGATTTTTATTTATGTTGCTGCTTTGTATTCTGTTTGATAGCCGCGATATGGCTGTTGATAAAATCAGGGGTTTACGAAGCCTGGCCACCGTGTTAAAGCCGGGGCAGCTAAACAAGCTGGTTATGGTCATTTTCGGGGTCATGTTTAGTTCTGTTTTTTTTTATAAGGATTACAGTATTACGTATCAACAATCTGTAGCACTGCAGGTTTCAGCATTGGCCCTGCTCACTGTTTATTTTTATGCTGCAAAAAAACAAACTTATTTTTTTTATTATTTCATGGTGGATGGGTTGATGTTATTTTCGGCTTTAGCAACAACCATAGCAGGGATTTAAGTAATTTTGCAACAATTAAAATTAGTTTATGGCTAAAGTGAAAAAAACGAAGTCCATTTTAAGTGATGAATCGGTTCAATTTTTAAAGACCTATATCAACAATCCATCTCCAACCGGCTTTGAAAGCAGCGGACAAAAACTATGGCTTGAATATCTAAAGCCCTGGATTGATACACATTTTACCGATCCCTATGGAACTGCTGTGGGCGTTATCAATCCGGATGCAGCTTTTAAAGTAGTGATTGAAGCCCATGCCGACGAAATAAGCTGGTTTGTAAATTACATTTCTGCCGACGGGTTAATTTACTTAAAACGTAATGGCGGTGTAGATCACCAGATCGCACCATCTATGAGGGTTATTATACATGGTAAAAAAGGGGCCGTAAAAGCGGTTTTTGGCTGGCCTGCCATTCATACCCGTATGGGCAATACTGATAATAAGGAAACACAGCCAAAGGTTGATAATTTGTTTTTGGATTGTGGTGCCCGCAATAAAAAAGAAGTAGAGGCATTAGGTATACATATTGGTGCCGTTGCAACTTATGAAGCAGGGTATGAAGAACTGGCTTATGATTATTTGATTGGACGTGCGTTTGATAACCGTATCGGGGGTTTTATTATTGCCGAAGTGGCCCGTTTACTTAAAGCCAACAAGAAGAAATTGCCCTATGCCTTATATATTGTAAATGCCGTACAGGAAGAGATAGGCTTACGAGGGGCAGAAATGATTGCCCGCAGGATAAAACCCGATATGGCCATCATAACCGATGTAACGCATGATACCACTACACCGATGATCAATAAAATGATTGAAGGTGAGTGCAGTTGCGGTAAAGGGCCTTCCCTTACTTTTGGGCCTGCTGTTCATAATAAACTTTTAGATGTGGTTCAGGGGGTGGCTGTAAAAAATAAAATTCCGGTGCAATATCATACCGTAAGCAGAAGTACAGGTACGGATACCGATTCATTTGCTTATGCCAATGATGGATGCCCTTCGGTTTTAATTTCAATACCCTTGAGGTATATGCACACCACGGTGGAGATGCTGCATAAATCTGATATAGAGAATACCATCAAACTGATGTATGAAACCTTATTAACACTGAGCCCAAAAACAAAGCTCAGTTATTTTTAAACAACAGTTTAAACGCTGATCAACAGCTTAATTAAATTTTTATGGAAGACCGGTTTGTTAAATATTCCAAATTATACGCACTCATTTTTTTATTGTTTCTTTCGGTACCTGTTATGTTGGCTATTGTAATAGCTGTTTTTTACGGATTTTCAAAATTAGTATCTTCCAGTGTGGTGGATATTATTTTCGGCCTTGGTGTAGTTACTTTGGCACCCGCTCTTTTCTCAACGGTTTATGTCATCTTTTTTAAAAGAACCGGGATGCATCCGATAGCTGCAGTGCGGATAGTTTCAAAAATAATTTTTGTTACAGGTATTATGATCAGTGTGGTTGTTTTAGTTACTGATATGATCGCATTCTTTTCCAAATTCAATACTAATATTGAGGGTTACCGATGTTTTAACCTGGCTTATTTAGCAGGCAATGTGGCCATACTTTTTTTGATCGCCATCATTCAGGCATTTACTACGGGCAAAGAAGTGGATTGGATGGAAAGAGGCCAATAAAATTGGCCGGGTTTAAAAATTAAAATTCCCTCCCGAGAACGGGGGGGAATTTCTTTAACCCTTAAAACAACCAACAAAAAGCTGTTGATATGCTTAACTGTATATTATACGGGTAAGTGTTGTTTTTGGTTGTGTGTTATTAGTGAATTCTATGATAAAGCAAGTTCTAAAACCTGCTGCATGGTTTTTACATAATGAAACTTAATGCCTTTAATATACTGGCTGTTTATTTCCATCACATCTTTTTCATTTTGCCAGCACATGATAATTTCCTTTAAACCGGCTCTGCGGGCAGCTAATACTTTTTCTTTAATACCTCCTACCGGCAAAACCTGTCCTCGTAAGGTGATTTCACCTGTCATGGCTAAATAAGGTTTTATTTTACGTCCTGTAAAGGCACTTGCCAAGGCCGACAGCATGGTAATACCTGCACTTGGTCCGTCTTTAGGCACTGCACCTTCGGGAACATGTATATGAATATCTTTTTTATGGAACATCTCGGGGTCGATATCCGATTTTTTGCAATTGGCTTCCAGGTAGGTTAAAGCGGTGCTGGCACTTTCCTTCATTACATTGCCTAAATTACCGGTTAGTTTTAGTTCGCCTTTGCCATCACTTAACTGTGTTTCAATAAACAAGATATCACCACCCACATAGGTCCAGGCCAGGCCAACCGCCACGCCGGGCATATTTGCAATTTTATACAGGTCATTGCTATATTTAGGTTTACCCAGTATTTTTTCAACATCATTGCTGGTGATGGTGGCTTTCAGTTTGCCTTTTATTACAAATTCCTTTGCCTGGTAACGCATGATACTGGCTAATTGTCTGTCAAGTTCCCGTACACCACTTTCTCTTGTATAATCCTGGATCATTTTTTCAAGTACAGCATCACTTAATTTAAAGCCAATGTCTTTAAGGCCATGCATATCTTTTTGTTTGGGCATTAAATGGCGCCTGGCAATTTCAATTTTTTCTTCCACAGCATATCCGCTCAGGTCAATGATCTCAAGCCGGTCGCGTAAGGCAGCCGGAATATTGCTTAAATTATTTGCAGTGGCAATAAACAGCACTTTACTCAAATCATATTCAAGTTCCAGATAATTGTCATAAAATGTATTGTTCTGCTCAGGATCCAATACTTCCAGCAAAGCAGAAGATGGATCACCGCGGTGGTCGCTGCCTACTTTGTCAATCTCATCCAAGATCATGACCGGGTTGCTCGATTTTACTTTTCTAATTGATTGTAAAATGCGGCCGGGCATGGCACCGATATAGGTTTTTCGGTGTCCGCGTATTTCACTTTCATCATGTAACCCACCCAAACTTACCCGTACATATTTTCGTTGTATAGCTGCAGCAATGCTTTTTCCCAAACTGGTTTTTCCAATTCCCGGAGGGCCTAAAAAACAAAGTATGGGTGATTTCATATCCCCCTTCAATTTTAATACGGCGAGGTATTCTAAAATGCGTTCTTTAATTTTTTGCATGCCATAATGATCCAGATCCAAAACTTTTTTCGCCTTTTTAAGGTCATAGGAATCTTGTGTATATTCATCCCAAGGCAGATCCAGCATCAAATCAAGATGATTGTAAACAACCGAATAATCAGGTGTGGAAGGGTGCATCCGCTCTAGTTTTTCGGCACCTTTGGTAAACATGTCTTTAGCTGCTGCAGGCCATTTTTTGGTCTCGGCTTTTTTAAGCATTTCTTTTACTTCAGCAACATTATCGCCTCCCAATTCATCTTTGATGGCTTTCATCTGCTGTTGTAAAAAATATTCACGTTGTTGTTTATCCAGTTCGGCCCTGGTCTTGTTGGTTACTTTATTTTTAAGTTCGGTGTATTGCAGTTCTGTCTGCATCAGGTTCATCAGCAGCTCGGCCCTTGCTTTAATATTGCTTATTTCTAATAAGCGCTGTTTTTCTTTTATATCACTATTCAAATTACTGCTAACAAAATGAATTAAAAATGCCGGGTTCTCAATATTTTTTAAAATGATGGCTGCTTCACTCGGCAGGTTAGGCGACAGGTTTATGATTTGAGATGCCAGATCTTTGATACTACCGATCATGGCGTCAAAGTCAGGGTCATTTTTTAAAACCTCGTCAGTTAAAACGGTGATTTTTGCTTTAAAATAGGGGTCATCGGTTGTTATCTCTTCAATCTTGCAACGTTTACGTCCCTGAATAATGATGGTTGTTCCACCATCGGGCATTTTAATCAGTTTGGCAATTTTTGCAACCGTACCAATATCTTCCAGGTCACTTACAGTTGGCTCTTCTACGGTACTGTCTTTTTGCGCAACCACACCTATCAATTTGTCAGCCTTATAAGCATCGGTTACCGCCTTAATACTTTTATCCCTGCCTACTGTTATGGGAATTACAACGCCGGGAAATAGCACGGTGTTTCTTAAAGCTAAAAGGGGGATAACCTCCGGAATAGGTTGATCATCAGTACTTCCGTCATCATCTTCATTAAGTGGAATAATGGGCATAAACTCCATTTCATCTTCCTGTCCCTGCAAATAAAACTTATTATTCATCATATTTTTATATATAGTCAAAATGTCAAAATAAACAGTCGGTTAACTATTTATTGGGTGTATATGTCTTTGGTCAATATTAATGCCGAAAATACATATCAGATTTCTGTTTACGGGTTTAATGGTTAATAATAAGAGATCAAGATTTAAAAACAAACTTCTGTTAGTCCTATTTACATACATTAAAACTTAAATCTAAAATTCCCTTTACTTTTGTACTGCATGTTAATTGATTATAGCGATAAAGAACTACTGGTATTACAAAAAATTTCACTTTCTGCAGAAGAATTGGGTATGCCATGTTATTTAATTGGTGGATTTGTAAGAGACAAAATATTGGGAAGAACAACAAAAGACATGGATATTGTTTGTGTGGGTGATGGTATTAAACTGGCAGCCAGCGTTTCAGAAAAATTTACACCCAAGCCGGAAGTTCATTTCTTTAAAAATTTTGGAACTGCACAAATAAAAACAGAGGGACTGGAAATTGAGTTTGTGGGTGCCCGTAAAGAAAGTTACGATTTTAACAGCCGCAAACCAGCAGTTGAAAACGGAACCATTGAAGATGATCAGAATCGGCGTGATTTTACAATAAATGCTATGGCCATCAGTTTAAATAAAGTAGACTATGGCGCACTGGTTGATCCTTTTAATGGTATCAAGGACCTTGAGTTGAGAAACATTCAAACCCCGTTGACTCCGGCTCAAACATTCAGCGATGATCCTTTACGTATGATGAGGGCTATTCGCTTTGCCGCACAATTAAATTTTAGTATTCATCCCAAAACCTTTGAAGCCATTGGTGAACATGCCAACCGTATAAAGATTGTGAGCGGTGAACGGATTGCTGATGAACTCAATAAAATCCTATTGAGCAACAAGCCGTCAATTGGGTTTGACCTCTTATATAAAAGCGGGCTTTTGAAGATCATTTTTCCGCAAATGGTTGATTTAGCAGGCGCTGAATATATTGACGGCATGGGACATAAAGATAATTTTTACCATACCCTGCAGGTTGTTGATAATATCGCCATGCAAACAGATGATCTTTGGCTTCGGTGGGCCGCTGTATTACACGATATAGCCAAACCCGTTACAAAAAAATTTGAAGAAGGCCATGGCTGGACCTTTCACGGCCATGAAGTGGTTGGGGGCAGAATGGTACCTAAAATTTTCAATAGTCTTAAGCTGCCACAAAACGAAAAGATGAAGTTTGTTCGTAAGCTGGTAGAACTGCATTTACGGCCAATCAGTCTTACCAAAGACAATATAACCGATAGTGCCATACGCCGCTTATTATTTGATGCCGGAGAGGATTTTGATGCCTTGATGACCTTGTGTGCGGCAGATATCACTTCAAAAAATAAAACGAAAGTCAAACGTTTTTTAGAGAATTTCACTATGGTGCGTAAACGCTGTGCCGAAGTAGAAGAGCAGGATCATTTGCGTAACTGGCAGCCGCCCATAACCGGAGAAATGATCATGGAAGCATTTAATCTGCCACCTTCAAGAGCTGTTGGGGATTTAAAAAATGCCATACGTGAAGCGATATTAGATGGCATTATCCCCAATGAATATGAAGCAGCCAATCGTTTTATGCTTGAAAAGGCAAAGGAATTGGAGATTTTCAGATCCAATCCATAAGTCTTAACTCATAATTCATAATTCTTAACTCTTAATTCGTATTTCTTAACTCATAATTCTTAATTTTACGTTATGGCTATTTTACGATTTAGAATTTATTGGGAAGATGATGACAGTGTGTACCGGGATATTGCTATTAAGCACACGCAAAATTTTAACGACCTGCACCTGGCCATTTTAAAAAGCTTTGAATTTGATTCAATGCACAAGGCTACATTTTACCGGAGTAACGATAATTGGTTAAGGGGCAGGGAAATATCATTGGAAAAATATGAAAAGGACTATAAAGTAGAACCACTGATCATGGCCGATACCGTTATTGGCACCGAGATCAGTAATCCCAATCAGAAATTTATTTACGAATACGATTTTAATAAGTTCTGGCATTTTATGGTAGAGTTGATCACCGTGGATAAAGCTGAGAATGCGAAGCTGACTTATCCCTGCAGTATCCGTACAGAAGGTATTGCTCCCTCTCAATATGGTACAAAAGGGCTGGTAGACAGCCGCCTGGCCGAAATGGAAGAAAAATACGATCTGAGGCCAGATGCTTTATCCGATGGCTATAGTGAAGAAGGAGAAGATGGTGAAGCAGCAGATGCCGATACAGAAGAAGAATCCTCAGTAGATGAAGCTAATGACGGGTTTTAAAAGTTAAAAGTCATAAGTTAATACACCAGACTTCGAAAGGGCTCTTTATAAGCTCAAACCTGTTACATGAAAAAAACCTGCATTGTTATTGTTGGACCAACCGCTGTTGGAAAAACTACCCTGGCTGTAAAAACAGCACTTCACTTTAATACTGAAATTATATCGGCCGACAGTCGCCAGTGTTTTAAAGAATTAAATATTGGCGTTGCCAA
>CANKNL010000158.1 GCA_947483345.1 Chitinophagaceae bacterium
ATGAAACTTATCCCACTTCGGATCTTAGATTCTATATTTGCGCCATGGTAAAAGCAGGTATCTTAGGAGGTGGTCAGTTAGGCCGGATGTTATTACAGGCCGCTGCCAATTACCCGGTGGAAACATTCGTAATGGAAAATGATCCCGGCTGTCCGGCTGCACATCTTTGTCATCATTTTATTAAAGGTGATATCCGTGATTTTGATGACGTTTATAATTTTGGTAAAGGCCTCGATGCCTTAACTATAGAAATTGAATCGGTACATGAAGGGGCTTTGGAAAAACTCGAAAAAGAAGGTGTACAGGTTTACCCAAAACCTGGTGCTTTAAAAATCATTAAAAACAAAATTCTTCAAAAGCAATTTTATAAAGACAATGACATCCCTACCAGTGCTTTTGTAGTTACTCAAAATAAAGCAGACCTACAACAACATACTCATTTTTTACCGGCTGCACATAAAATTGCTTTAGGCGGTTATGACGGCCGCGGCGTTCAACTGATAAAGACCATAGCAGAATTGGATAAGGGATTTGATGCCCCGGCTGTTTTAGAAAAATTAGTTTCCATCAAAAAAGAAATTGCCATAATTATTGCGGTGAATGATGCCGGTGAAAATGCCATGTACCCGACTGTGGATATGGTTTTTGATAACCGGCTCAATGTACTCGATTACCAAATCAGCCCTGCCGATTTGCCCGAAAAAATTTTATGGAAAGCAGAAGCCATTGCACTGAAAGTGGTAAAAGATCTGAAAAGTCCGGGTATTTTTGCCGTGGAATTATTTGTTGATATTGATGACCAGGTTTTTGTAAATGAAACCGCACCCCGGGTTCACAACAGCGGCCATCATACCATTGAAGCCAATTACAGTTCTCAATTTGATATGCTTTGGCGGATCATACTCGGCTATCCCCTGGGGAGTACCGAACCCATATTATCAGCAGCCCTGGTTAATTTGTTAGGCGAAGACGGTTATATTGGTGACGCGGTTTATGAAGGGTTACCTGATATATTAGAACTGGAAAATGTATTTGTACATATTTATGGAAAAACAGAGACCAGGCCCGGCAGAAAGATGGGTCATATTACCATTTTAAGCAAGGAAAAGCAGGAATTAATTCGCCAGGCCAACCGGATTAAACAAAAACTAAAAGTAAACACGGCTATTTAATCCTTACCACTAATATAAAAAATTATTTCAGCTATTGATTAAGGCTTAAATTTAGCCCTTAAATCAATAACAGGTGAAAGCACTATTTCGACATTTCAATTCTTTTTACGGCATCGTGTTTATTGTTTTTATACTGGCGTCTTGCGGGGGTGCAGATAAGAAAAAAGAGGCTCCGGGTCCTGCTAAATCGGCTATTCAAAAAGTTGAAGGTTATATTGTAAAGCCCATGCCCATCAGTGATAAAGCAGAACTTCCGGGTTCTATCATTGCTAATGAAACCACAGAGATCCATCCCGAAATTTCGGGCCGGCTGGTGTATCTGAACCTGAATGAAGGAAAAATAGTTGGAAAAGGCACGCTACTTGCAAAAATTTATGATGGTGATCTTCAGGCCCAGCTAAAAAAACTGCATGTTCAATTAGCCGTTGCTGAGCAAACCGTTAAACGCATGGGAGAATTATTAAAGATCAGTGGTGTTAGTCAGCAGGAATACGACTTAAGTACCCTGCAGGTAAATACCATCAGGGCCGATATGGAGATTGTAAGTACCAATATCAGCAGAACAGAAATAAGGGCGCCTTATAGCGGCACCCTGGGTTTAAAAAATATCAGTTCAGGTGCTTATGTCACACCACAAACAACCCTAACAACCATACGGCAGAACAGCCAGTTAAAATTAGACTTTGTATTACCCGAAAAATTTACCAACAGTATAAAAACCGGACAGGTGGTTGATTTTACAGTAGAAGGCAATTCTAAAAAGTACACTGCACGGGTTATTGCCGCAGAATCGGGGCTCTCAGAAAATACACGCAGCCAAAACATCAGGGCACTGGTTATTAATAATGATGGCAGTTTATTACCGGGCATTTTTGCAAAGGTCACTACGGATTTCAATGCCGATCCAAACGGATTAATGATTCCTACACAAGCCATTTTACCTCAGGCACGTGGTAAAAAAGTGATCGTTTTTCACAGTGGCCTGGCTAAATTTACAGATGTGATGACCGGTATCAGAGATTCTGCATTTATACAAATTACCAGTGGATTGCAAGTAGGCGATACCGTTATCACTACAGGATTAATGAGTTTGAAGCCGGATGCAAAAGTTGAATTAAATAAAATAAACAAATAAAGTTACCGGGCGTATGAACATTTCAGAATTCAGTTTACGAAGGCCCATATTTGCCATTGTACTCAATATCCTCATTGTGGTATTTGGAGCAATTGGCTATTATTTTTTAGGTGTCCGTGATTTTCCGGCACTTGACCCTCCCAATATCAGTGTGCGCACATCTTATCCCGGCGCCAATGCCGAGATTATTGAAACACAGATCACCGAACCGCTTGAAAAAGCCATCAATGGTATTGCAGGTATTAAAAATATATCTTCCCAAAGTTCGCAGGGCAGCAGTAATATTACAGTAGAGTTTGTTTTGGGATCAAACCTGGAAGAAGCGGCTAATGATGTACGTGATAAGGTGTCACAGACTGCGCGTTCATTGCCTACCGATTTGGATGCGCCACCCGTTGTTTCCAAAGCTGATGCCAGTAACGATCCGGTGGTTATTATGCTGTTGCAAAGTCAAATCCGCAACTCCTTACAGATAACCGAATTTGCAAACAATAACCTGGTAGAACGTTTGCAAACAATACCAGGTGTAAGCAATGTGGTTATTTGGGGCGAAAAAAAATATGCGATGCGCATCTGGTTTTCCCCAACAAAACTGAGTGCCTACGCCCTTACCCCAACCGATGTTCAAACGGCATTACTGAGAGAAAATGTAGAACTGCCATCGGGAAAAATATCGGGTAATGCCACCGAACTGTCCATACGCACATTTGGAAAACTTAATACCGAGGAAGAATTTAATAACCTGATTGTAAAAAATATTAATGGCACGGATATCCGGTTAAAAAATATCGGCGAAGCGGTGCTTGGCCCCGAAAATGAGGAAAGCGTTTTAAAGGAAAGCGGTATTCCCATGATCGCTATTGCCATTATCCCGCAACCCGGTACTAATTATATTGCCATTTCCGATGAAATAAAAAAACGTTTTGGAGAGATCAAAAAAGATCTGCCTGCCGATATCCGTTTGGAGATCTCATCAGATCAAACTGACTACATCCGAAAGTCGATCAGTGAAGTTGGAGAAACTTTAATGTTAGCCTTTTTTCTGGTGGTCATGATCATCTATCTTTTTTTCAGGGAGTGGTTAATTGCCATCAGGCCATTAATTGATATCCCTGTTTCGCTGATTGGTGCCTTTTTCATTATGTATATTTCGGGCTTTACCATCAATGTGCTTACCCTATTAGCCATTGTACTGGCTACGGGGCTTGTTGTGGATGATGGCATTGTGGTTACCGAAAATATTTATAAAAAAATTGAGGGTGGTATGCCCAAGTGGCAGGCCGCTAAGGAAGGTTCCAAAGAAATTTATTTTGCGGTAATTGCCACTTCCATCACACTGGCCGTTGTATTTTTACCCATCATTTTTTTACAGGGATTTGTCGGCAGGCTTTTCCGCGAATTTGGTATTGTAGTAGCCGGGGCTGTATTGATATCTGCTTTTGTATCACTTACTTTAACACCGGTACTCAATGTTTATTTAGCAAACAAATCACATAAACATTCCTGGTTTTATACGGTTACGGAACCCTTTTTCCGTAGTCTTGAAAATGGCTACCGCAAAGCCTTAAGTGGTTTTATGAGATGGCGCTGGATGGCCTTTTTGATCATCGTCGCCTGTTTTTCCATTATCTATTTTATAGGCCGCAATTTACAAAGTGAACTGGCCCCCATGGAAGATAAAAGCAGTTTCCGCTTGTCGGTAACGGCACCAGAAGGCACAGCGTATGATGCCATGGATAAATTCATGGATAAGCTTTCCAATTTTTTAATTGATTCGATACCCGAGAAAAGATATATGGTAAGCATGACGGCCCCGGGATTTACCGGTTCGGGTTCTGCCAACTCCGGTTTTGTGCGGGTTGCATTATGCAGTCCGTCTGAACGTAAACGGAGTCAACAGGATGTGGTGAACTGGATCAATAAAAACCTCTCCCGTTTTAGCGAAGGCAGGGCTTTTGCAGTACAGGAACAAACCATTTCTGTAAACCGGCGCGGCGGCCAACCCGTACAGTTTGTTTTACAAAATACAAATTCCGAAAAAATTAAAAAGATACTGCCACAGTTTCTGGAAGAAGCCAATAAAAACCCGGTCCTGATGGGTGTGGATGTAGATCTGAAATTTAATAAACCAGAACTGCGTATTAACATCGACAGGATGAAAGCAAGTGCCCTGGGTGTAAGCATTGATGCCATTTCTCAAACCTTACAACTCTCTATGAGTAACCGCCGGATGGGGTACTTTACCCGACAGGGTAAACAATATCAGGTACTGGGTCAGGTTGAGCGATCGGACCGTGATGACCCATCTGACCTTAAAAATATTTATGTACGCAATACCCGCGGAGAGGCCATTTCACTGGATAACCTGATTACGTTATCAGAAGAGGTAACCCCGCCAACCATCTATCATTTTAACCGGTATAAGTCGGCCACCATATCGTCGGGACTGGCACCAGGTAAAACGGTGGGTGACGGTATAAAAGCCATGAATGCCGTTTCAAAAAAACTGCTCGATGACACATTTACCACTTCTCTTAGTGGTTCATCAAGAGATTTTGCAGAAAGTTCCGGCAATACCTCTTTTGCGTTTATCCTTGCCTTGGTACTTATCTTTTTGGTACTGGCTGCACAATTTGAAAGTTTTATCGACCCATTCACCATTATGGTTACAGTACCTTTGGCTATTGCAGGTGCTGTACTTTCTTTGTGGATCTTTAACCAAACCCTAAATATTTTTTCGCAGATTGGCATGATCATGCTCATTGGACTGGTAACCAAGAACGGCATTTTAATTGTGGATTTTGCCAACAAAAAACAACTGGCAGGCCATAAAAAGATACCGGCAGTTATTGAAGCATCAGTGGCCAGGTTCCGCCCCATCATCATGACAAGCCTTGCCATGAGTTTGGGTGCCTTACCACTTGCCCTATCACTTGGAGATGCTTCCACAAGCCGGATTCCTTTAGGTATCGTTATCGTTGGTGGTGTTTTATTTTCGCTCGTACTCACCCTCTTTGTTATACCGGCCGTGTACTCCTACCTGTCTACTAAGAAAAAGAAAAATGCATTGGAAGAATTAGATGAAGCCAAGACTTCTTCTGTTTAAAAATAAACTAAATGACAAAATTTTTTAAAATTATAAGCCTGTTTTTTTTCATGGCTGTATGTTCACAACAAGCCTTTACACAAAATAAATTAACAATAGAACAAGCCATTGCCGCCACCCTTGAAAATAATTTTGATATCCAATTATTACGCAATGATTCCAGTTCTTATGCACTTGATAAATCCTATGCCCGTGCTGCCTTTTTACCCAGAGTGAATGCCACAACCGGCCTCGTTTACAATAACAATAACCAAAAACAAAAATTCACCGATGGCACCAAAAGAGAAAGTAATGGCATACGATCCAGTAATTTATCAGGATCCATACAACTAAACTGGACCATCTTTGACGGCTTTAAAATGTTTGCCACAAGGGATAAATTAACACAGTTTGTACAACTGGGCGAATTGAATATTAAAAACCAGATGATCAATTCTGTTGCCACCGTTATCAATAACTACTACAATATAGTTCGTCAAAAACAACAATTGAAAGCCATTGAAGAGCAAATGGGCATTAATGAAGAGCGGGTAAAGCTGGCAGAAAAAAAAATAAGTGTGGGCTTGGGAGCCAAACCCGAATTATTGCAGGGCAAAGTAGATCTGAATGCACAAAAAGCAGCCCGCTTAAAACAACAAACACTCATAGAACAGTTAAAGGAACAACAGAACCAACTGATGAATGTGGCGTTGAATACCCGTTATGAGGTTTCAGATTCAATTCCTTTTAGGCATCACCTCATTCTTGGTGACCTGTTAAATGGTTTTGAAACTACGAATCCGCAGTTGCTGTTAACCAAAAAAAATATTGATATTACCAAACTTACCTTAAAAGAAAGAAAGGCTGAGCGTTACCCGGTGGTTAGCTTCAACTCGGCCTATAATTATTTTAAAACAGACAATAAGGCCGTAGTCAATCCTTTTACCCCATTGTATAGCAGGAACAATGGTTTCAATTACGGCATCGGGATAAGCATCCCCATTTTAAACGGATATAATACAAAGCGCCAGATACAGCAAACACAACTGGATATTGATTGGCTCAACATCGCTTACCAAAATCAAAAATCAAAAATTGATCTGGGCCTTACCAATGCCTTTAAAGATTATGAATTACAAAAAAATACATTAGCCCTTGAAGAAGAAAATATACTACTCGCAAAAGAAAATGTAACGATATCATTGGAAAGATTGAGACTGGGTATTTCAACCTACTTAGAACTGAGGGAAACACAAAAAAGCCTGGAACAGGCCTATGACCGATTGATTGCAGCACGGTACAATACCAAACTGGCTGAAACAGAATTACTAAAACTAAAAGGAGATTTGATTAAATAAGTTTAAAACAAAGCGGCTAAAATAAAAAACACAAACTCTTTCTTTTGCAATTCCTTTGTAGTTTTGCGCCTTAGCATGAAACAATTATCTTACAAAAAAAATACAAATGAGTAACCCCCTTGTTGGCATTGTCATGGGAAGCGAAAGCGACCTTGATATTATGACAGGTGCAGCCGAAATGCTACGCCAATTTGAAGTAGAACCTGAATTAACCATTGTTTCGGCACACCGTACACCTGAGCGTTTACGGGAGTATGCCATAAATGCAAAAGC
>CANKNL010000159.1 GCA_947483345.1 Chitinophagaceae bacterium
CCCGGCATTATAAAATCATAACCTAGTTTATTAAATCTATATCCAAATGGCAGTGATGATGAAAAGCCTAAACCAGGCCTTGTTGTATCTTTTTTAATTAGCCCACCGTTTCCATCTTCAAGCCTTAATTCAAACACAGGAAAATCGGGCCCGCTTGGACAAACAACATGTTCATCAATATTAATAAGTGCTACTGAGCAATGATAAATTGCGCCGGGGCATAGCTGTAAATTAATTGTATCTCTATAAACAATTTTGTTTGTTATCGTACTGCTATTATTTATCACCATCATCATCCCAAATGGTATGACGGTATTATTATCATGACTAAGATCTATCCACTCTTTATTAAAGCAACTTAATATAGGCATTCTTCTTATAATAGTATAACTACCCGAAGGTGGACATGTAGAGTTGTTGAAACTAAATTCAGTTTTATCTTGCGATAATGGTGTACCAATAGTAGCAGGGGCGCTATTTCCCAAACCAAAATCCTGATGATAAACCTGTGCAATACCATTGAGTGAGCAAATACTGCAAAGCAACTGTACTAAATAATATTTGAATACTTTTTTCAAAATAACCGAAAAATAATTTTTGCCATGTTTTATAATGAGCCTTCTATTGAGGTGTTTATCGTTTTCAATCTAACAAATAGGGTGCAGAAAAGCCCAGTACGTTTTTCAAACCGTTTTGTATTTCGGGGCAACTGGTAAACAAATGCCACAATAATCCGCTTCTATAATTTTCCATCATCACCACAATTGGCCCCTGATCGATTGCCAAATATTTTTTGCCAAACCAATTTTGTTGCTCGCTAAACGCATCGTAAAATCCATATTCGCCCCATATCTTATCTTTCATATTGGCATACCAATATTTCATGGCAGCCATTGATTTATCGGGCGTATAAGGGAAAGAAGATAATGCGGCCGTTGGAGAAATTACACCTAAATCATTTTCCATATTGGGTGCATGTGCCGAATAAAACTCAGTAGAATAACTTGCCGTTAGCCCCCAATTATTTTCGCTATAACCTTTAAATTTCTTTGGATTATTTACACACCATTGATAATTGATAAGTGTTAGATTTTTATTTTCTTCACCATAATCAGCATATTTATCTTTAAGCCCTCGAGGATCTAAACCTAAGTAAGAATAATGTGCCCAAAACAATGGTCCTCCCTGTGGTGGGTTGCCTTGGTATTGCAATTGCAAATTGTAACCACCGTACGAACTGCTGCCTTTTATTTTTCCATTTTCTGTCCAGCCTTCGTTATATACAGTAGCAGGCACGCTATGTGTAGGTGATGATGCGGCCAGCACATACATGATTAAACACTCGTTGTAACCATGTACCGCAAAATTCATTTTCCAACCATAATTGGGGCTCCAATGCCAATACAATACATTTTGATTGTTTCTGTACCAATCAAATTCAACGGCTTTCCAAAGCGTATCAATTCTTTCTGCCATTTTTTTTTCTGTGGCATTTCCCTTTGCAAAATATTGCCTTACGCACAGCAGTCCCTGTATTAAAAAAGAGGTCTCCACCAAATCTCCCCCATTATCATATTTACTAAAAGGTTTTACTTTTCCGGTTTCCCCATTCCACCAATGCGGCCAGGCCCCGTGAAAGCGATCGGCGGTTTCTAAAAACTGTAGTATTTTTTCCAAATGGATTCTGCCCGCTTCCCGTGTTATGAAACCTCTTTCTATGCCAACCAGTATGGCCATTACCCCAAATCCGCTGCCACCACTGGTTACCACATTTTTATCATTTTCGGGATATTGATCATCCATATGAATGCGCTCTCTGGCCATTCCGCTATGTGGCTCGGCACCAGTCCAGAAATATTGAAATGTTTGTTGCTGAACCTTGTAAAACAATGCCGAGTCGGTTAATATGCTGGCCTCATTTTTTTTAATATCCTTATTCTTAACAACATGGCAGTTAGCAAAAGTTATTATTAAAACGATACAAGCTATTGAAAATAAATATCTTTTCATGTCAACACTATTATGGCAGGTACGGTGCAGTAAATCCCAATACCTGCTTCATGCCATTTTTTATTTCGGTACAACTTGTAAATAAATTCCACAATAAGCCGGTTCGGTAATTTTCTATCATTACAATAATGGGGCCCTGATCTATGGCCAATGTGGATGAGGTAAACCAGGGGTCGCTTAATTTGTACGCATCATAAAAGCCATAATTGCCCCATAACTTATTGCCCAATTTATAATAGAAAAATTTTAAAGCGGCCATGGATTCTGTTGGTGTGTAGGGAAATGAAGACAGGGCAGCCGTTGGCGTTATTACGCCTCTGTCATTGGCTGGACTGTGGGCCTGGTACCCGCCCGGTGCCGGGCCATCACTGGCCGTAAGCCCCCATGTTTGACTGCTGTACCCATACCAGTTTTGTGGATTAGCTTTGCAGTATTCGTAATTTATTTTTGTATGATTAGTGGCCTGGGTAAGATAGTTGGCATAGGGGTCACTTAATCCATTGGGGTTTATACCCATAAAAGAATAGTGTTCAAAAAACAGCGGCCCGCCATTTGAAGGCCCCATTGGCAATTGGTAACCGTAATAGGAATTGTTATTTATTATCCCGCCGTTACTGGCCCAGCCTTCGGTATAAACAACTTTTGGAATGGCATGTGTACGGGATGATGCGGCCAGCACATAAACGACCAGTCCTTCATTCCACCCTTTTATTTGCTGGTTAATGAGCCACCCGTTGGTTGGGCTCCAATGCCAGTATAATACATTTTGATTACCCTGCCGGTACCAATCCCATTCTACGCCATCCCAAATGGTATTAATTTTTGTACGCAAATCTGTTTCGGTAACATCGGCCGCATCAAAGTACTGCCTGGCAGCCAGTAACCCCTGCACTAAAAAAGCAGTTTCTACCAAATCGCCACCATTATCGTTTGCACTAAAGGGTTGGGTTACACCCGTGCTGCCATTTATCCAATGCGCAAAAGCCCCGTGATATCTGCTGCAGTTATTAATTAAAAAATTGCTGATCTTCAGTATCCGGTCTCTGCCCTCTGCCCTGGTAATAAAACCTCTGGAAACTGCAGCCAACATCGACATGATACCAAAGCCTGTTCCACCGGTTGTAACGGTTTCGGCACTGCTTTCTCTTTCTCTAGCCATACCACTTACCGGATGCCCGTTTTCCCAAAAATAGGTGAAGGTTTGCCGCTGTACTTTATCTAATAATTGGGCATCTGGTATTTGTGCAAATTTATCGGAAGAGTCTAATTCGGTAAGTAATGAAAAATTAACAGCCTGGCTCAAACTGCCTCCGGGCCTTGATTTTAATAAGGTACTGATAGTAACAGTATATTTAGTAAGATAGGATAAAGGTGCAGCAGGTTGCAACAGAATTACACTATCACCATTTAAATACGATGTGATATCATTGCCCCCATTAAAACCAATAGCGGCAGTAACCGTTGCTCTATCTATGGCCACTGGAAAATGTAAACGGATTAGCGCATTAATACGCACAGCTTTATAATCGCTCAGACTATATACCCCATTCACATCCCAATTGGTAATGCTAAAATTAACGGTTGGTGCTGGCGGTGGAATGGGATCTGCTGTCTTTGATTTTGAACAGTAAGAAAATAAAACAGGACAAGCCAATAACAACAAATAATATGGTTTCATCACAGTGTTTGTATTATTTAATAATTTGAACAGGTGTTTTCAATTTATCATTAACCAGCTGGCCAACCTGACTCCCAAAATCGGTACTGATGATACAGGAATTATGAAAATGAATACCCCCATAAAACCTGGCCCAATTGTTTTCGATGGCAGCGGCTTTAAAAGAAGTGAAGGATCTGTTTTTTATACCAAACTCTAATTCAGAAGAATCGGTATAGGCAAAATGATCGCCAAAAATACTTGTCAAAGCTTCTGCAGCCGATGAAGAAACCGTACTGTGCCCGCAGGTATATTCGGGAAATGGCGGCGTTTGTAAATAAGGTCTCCATTCGGCATCGATATACTTATTGATCACGGTTTCGGGCCTGATCACATTGCTTCTGAATTTCTCATCCCAGCATTGTATAAATGCATCAAACCCTGCAATAGCCGTTTTTGCATAGGCGTAAACGGTAGTCGAAAAATCGGCATTGGATTTTTGTGCTGCAATACCTACAATATTCATCCAATGGCCCGGTGGCGAAAACTTTTTTGCGGTAAACATATAATGTCCTTCTACAATCGTGCGATTCCCCAGGTCGTCCCAAAAATCGGCAATGTGTTTCTGTTCGGTTGTTAAACTGTCGCCGGCATTTTTTACAGCCAGTACTTCCTGATAAAATTTGCTGCTTTTATTTTTGATATCAAATACAGGTGGTGGCGGTGCTAAAAACTGATTGGCACTATCCATCAGCATGGGCCGTATTTTATTCCAGTTGGGTTCTAAAGCCTGCGCATAGGCGGGTGGCGTAGGTATCCACCTGCCCGGTTCTTCGGTAATGGTATATTTTTCGTCTGTTCGTGTTTGTGCATAGTTGTCTTTTTTACTCCATCTCAAAATATGATTGGCAACCGAATCGGCCAGTTGTTTACTGGCTTTTTGCATAGCCGATGGCATACCCGAGGCCTCAGCCATAGAATCCAATTTAGCCACATAATCCTTCATGCTACCCTCAGGAAAAGTAACCGCCTCCCCTACTTTACAAAATGCCAGTAAAGCGGCATAATTAAAATTACAATTGACCGTATCGGGCATAGGCACTGCAGCTAAATGTTTTATACGGCCTGCAAAAGATACAAACCGGCTATCTGCCAATGCAACCACTTCGTAGGCGGCAATATTGGCATACGTATAATTTCGGCTGGCAACAATGGGTGCAAAATTATTTTGCATCACCAGGTTATTTAATTCCTTTACTGTTTTTGAATACAGTAATGGACTATCAAATACATTGTTGTATTTTACTTTATCGCTATTGCAACTAATAAACAAAATTAATACCAGTGTAATTCTTAAGCTTTTCATATTTTTATTTTTACTTGTAACAATGCGTGTATTGATCATCAAACACCATTAGTTTCATCTATTGATGACCCCTGTTTTTCTAATTCTTTTTATAAAATAACAACCCTTTATTATTTCTTGCAATAACCAAAATATCTTTACCCCCAGCGCCTTTTATCCATTTAGCGTCCCGCATTTCGCCATCTGCTCCAGGGATATTTGCTGTAACCTGAAAATCTTTTACCGTTTTAGCATAACTAAAACTTGTTGGTAATAGCGCATCGTACCTTCCTTCATATGGCAATACACCATAAAAATTACCCGTTGCCAGATAATGCCCATTTTCTTTGAGAGGCAAAAAATTAAATACCGGTGCCAGTTGTACCTGGTCAGGCAAGTCCACCATTTTAAAATTCCCTTTCCCGTCATTTATGAAGCCCGCTGAAGCAAGTGTTTCCGCCTTCAGCTCTTTATAATCTGTAAATAAATCGTAAAACATGTATTTAACATCTTTACCCGCAACTTCGCTATAAGTAAGGTAAGCCTTTTTTAACAGGGGTAATGACCTTTCCAATTCGTCCTTTCCTAAAAACGTATATTCTTTACCGTTAACCGTATAACACATGATTTGCTCAACCGAGCCGTTGTTGTCAAAATCTTTACTATACAATTTTACCGGGCCGTTTTTACCTGCCCATAATTTTGTATTATGCCCCCAATTACCTGCCAGTATATCGGTATATCCATCTCCGTTTACATCGGTGGCTGTTATCGTTTGCCATAAACCGGTAGAATTTGGAATGGTTGTTTCTTTAAAAATGCCTTTATTATTCATGAAAATTTTCATGGGCATCCATTCGCCCGTTACAATTAAATCCTGCCAGCCATCGCCATTTAAATCGGCAAAGGCTGATGAATTAACCATGCCTAATTCATCCAATGCCATACTGTTATACGCTGAAGCAAAAACGCCTTTGCCATCATTTAAAAATAAGTACGATGGCTTAACAACAGCATAAGAAGTGGCACTGCCCAAATTGCCTACAAATACATCCAGGTCGCCATCATGATCCACATCGGCGACCGATATACAGGATTTGTTTTCGTATTTTTGATTAATAAAATTGACCGCTTTTTTAAAATGCCCCTTACCATCATTTAAATACAACCGATCTTCATGACTGATGGCATTTTCGGGTATTTGGTTACCGCCACTAACTACCCACAAATCAATAAATCCATCTCCATTGGCATCAAAAAACACCGCATCCACATCTTCACTTATAGCGTTCAATGCAAATAATGCGGTATCGGTGGCCGCAAAACTGCCGTTTGGTTTTTGTATCATCAAAGCGCCCGGCTGCAGTTTTGCGCCACAAACATAAAAGTCATCCAACCCATCGCCATTTACATCTGCTACTGCTAATTTTGGTCCTCTTGTACTTTGTAAATGCGGTATCAGGTATTGGCTATTATAGTCTAAAAAATCATTTTCTTTATGTTTCCAATTGAGGTTGATGTCATTTGTTATATCTGTAAATGAAACTGGTTTACTAAATTGATCTTTATAATTAAATGTACCGGTTGCTTCATTTTCTAAAACAACTAACGCTTTATTGGCCGCCACATTTTTTATTGTCTGACTTTTTTGGGAAGGCCATACAACGATAATGCTGTCTATAGCAGATACAGCGCCAAGGCCAAAATACAGCCGGGGATCTGATGAAGATTCAAAACCCCTGGTAAGCATCAATTGCTGATATTGCATCCGGGCGTTACCGGATTTTTCTTTTGTAAAAAGATACGCTTTAGCGCCAATGCCAGATTTGTTTAAACCCGCTCCTTTAAATGAAATTGTTATTGCATTTTGCTGTGCAGCATTATTTTTAAGTATCACTGCAGGTGCATTCAAACAGTTAATCACTAAATCAACCTTGCCGTCATTATTTAAGTCGGCATAGGAGG
>CANKNL010000160.1 GCA_947483345.1 Chitinophagaceae bacterium
CACAGGAATTTAAAACTGTTGCCGCATTATGCCAAGCATGATATGAAGCATATTCTTTTGCAGTACGATACAACTGATGAAGGAGAAGTTTGCCTACAGTGCTTTATGCTGGGCAACGGGCATATCTCTTTTCCCGTGGCAGCAACGGTTTTATACGGTTATGTAACCATGCCCGAGTATTGGAAAAAATTCAGGATGGCTTACCGGCGGGGTAAGCAAAGTATACCCATTAAAAACTGGTCCTGGTTTTCTATTTTACAGCAACCGACAGAATCACTCATTCATAAAATCAATAACGATGCAAAAAATTAACAGTCTGCTCACTGGCTATTGTTACTGTATTGAACTATTTATTATTCAACTTTTAAAAATATAATCATGAAGACTCCAGCAATTAAAATGGTACTGCTATTCGCCGGTGCCATTTTGTTCAACATCATTTTCTGGCAGGAAAAAATAGCGCTGAATGCCCTGCTGTTTGATGCATTTATCTTAGGGTCCGTTTTTTATCTGTACCCTGCTGCTTTTACTAAGCCCGCCATGAAATGGCTTTTACTGGCGCATGCTTTAACCCTGGTTACACTTGTTGTACACAACACAATCCTCAGTAAACTGGCATTCAGTGCCACGCTTTTACTGGTGGTTGTGTTTACGCAGTTCCTGCATCGCTCGGTTTGGTATGCGGCGGCATCGGCTGTGGGTAATTATCTGCTCTTTGTGTTTTCTTTCCTGGAAGATATCAACCAGATCAAAAAAGGAGAGAGCAGATCGCTGGGAATAAGAAAAGCGCTGCGCTTTTTAATTATTCCGCTGATGATCGTGGGGGTGTTTTTTCTGATCTATTCATTTTCAAATACGGTTTTTAAGGATGTGGTTAACAGTATAGGAATTGCTTTGCAACACTTTTTTACCCGCTTTTTCGATTGGTTTAACTGGCAACGGTTTGGCTTTTTAATGCTGGGATTATTTGTTACCGGGGGACTGATACTGAAAATGAAAAGCAATTATTTTTCGGAAAAAGAATTTGCCAGACAGAACGATCTCTATCGCACTAAACATAATTTAAACAGATGGAAACAAACGGTCATGTTTGATATACTCTCTTTGTTTATGGGCCGATTTGTAAATGGTATTATGGCTTTACGCAATGAGAACACAGTAGGCATTATAAGCCTGGTGATGCTGAATGTACTGCTGCTTTTTATTAATGTCATTGATATAGCTTATGTATGGTTTGGATTTAGCTATACACCTGATGTTAACCTCACACAGTATGTGCATGAAGGAACCGGTATGCTTATTTTTTCAATAGTACTGGCCATGTTTGTACTGTTGTTTTTCTTCAGGGGTAATTTAAATTTTTATAAAAAGAACAAATGGCTGCGTTACGGTGCTTATGGCTGGATTGCTCAAAATGCTATACTGGTTATTTCGGTTTTACTGCGGGATTATTATTATATAGCACACATGGGGCTGGCTTATAAACGCATTGGCGTGCTGGTGTTTTTATTGATGGTATTGATGGGCTTGATCACTGTTTTTATAAAAATTCATCAACGTAAAACTGCATATTATTTATGGCGGGTTAATGGCTGGTTTGCTGTTGTGTTGCTGGTTGCAGCATCCTGTGTGCATTGGGATGAAACCATTGCCGGTTATAATCTGGCACATAAAAATACAATTCCGCTTGATGTGAAATTTTTATTAAGCCTTTCGGATAAGACACTTCCCTTGCTGGAGAAAAACCAGGATGTGCTGGATTCTAAAAAAGAATCAGTTCAGGGCGAAGGGGAATATCTGTATCGTTCAGGGCTTACTCCAAAGGAACTTTTTGAAATACGCAAAAAAGAATTTTTTGAAAAACAGAAAACATATTCCTGGCTGTCGTGGAATGCGGCCGATACCTATGTTAAGAAGAACCTGGCAAATAGGGTTATCACATCATCTCTAAATAAATAAAATATGAAACAGATCTGGTTTAAAAAAACAGGATGGATTTATATTCCTGTACATCCTTTGGGATTTTTGGTAACTATTTTAGCCCTAGTTTTTATGGTGCCGATTGTTTTGACTATTGACAGACATGCGCATTCTGTTACTGATGAACTTTATCAAATATTTGTTTACGCAACTTGTACAATTTTTTGGTGGACGTGTGTGGCGGATAAAACGAGTGATTGAAAATATTAAAAAACACAAAGCACATCAGCTGGGTTAAGTTAAACACTTAATGACTGATGTGCTTTGCCGTGTATGTTCATATTTAAAAATCCAATCCTAAAGCAAGATATAAAACCGGCTTACCTTTAAAGAACCCACTCATTGGCCAGCCTGCATCAAACTTTACAAAATAACCCAGTAAAGTACTACGGGCACCAAAGCCATAACCGCCTGCAAAAGGGCCAAGGCCACCAGCCTTTACTAATACAGTAACCGGTCCGGGCTGACCGTTTGGTAGCGGCGTATTGTATGAAACGGATGGACGTTTTAGTTTGGTATAAGCCCCATTCCAGGCCGTACCCAAATCTATAAACTGTATGATCTGAAAATTATTAAGGAATGAATTATTAAGGGTTCTATTAAAAAAAGTAGATACAATTGGTAACCGCAGTTCACTGTTTATTACAACAGCATTGTTGCCATTGGCTACATTCTGAATGTAGCCCCGCATATTAACAGCTAAACTTTGAAAAGCATAATCCTGGTCATTTGCAGGCGGATTACTGGTATTAAAATATCTTTCTTTTATTAGTGCAGGGGGGTTATTATTATCATATACCTGATTTTCTCTTAACATCAGCCAGCCATCAACCCCGCCTAAATAATAGATCATTTTTTGGTTACCCCAGCTAAAATCGCCTGCTGCTCTGCCGGCCCAGATAAAATTGCGGTAGATGGGATAATAGTAACGGGCATCAAAGCCAAAATTAAAGGTGGTTGGCCCGTCTACACCAACACCTACTTTATTAATCTGCCTGTTCCAGTCAATAAAAAATTTATACCGTAACCCATTCCAGATATTCATGGTGGGATTTAAACTGTTGTCATACACATATTCTAAATGTGTAGTAGAATATATTTTTTTATCGTCGGCCTTATTTAAAGTATACGCATCCAGAGCAGAATGTACCAGTTTATCAGATCGAATACCTGTTGACAGGCGAATACTTTTTGTTGCGTCAAATGGATAGGATACATTAACCTGGTAAAGATTGGTAAATGTTTTTCCGGAAACAAAAGCCGGATTACCGGCCGTGTCATATTCAATATAACTGATTCCCTGTACATTGCGGTAATACGTGATACCCCAATCTATTCTGCGCTTATAATTCTGGTAACTCATAAACCACTCATTGTCTTTTAAATTGCTGCTTATTCTAAATCCGCCCATTATTCTTATATCTTCCAGCAGTTCTGTTGTACCCAACCTGATCAGGCCATTTAAAACCGTACCCGAGTTAAGCGTAACGGGCCCTGCACCATATTGATAAGCCTGGTAACGATTTATTAAAACACCTGTACTAAAGCCTGCCGAGCCATAATCAACAGAAAATTTAGGGGGTTTATACCTGTATTTTTTTATCGTTTTTAATACATCATATTTAGCTTCTGTAACTGTATTTCTCCTGGTCTCATTACTGTCTTTTTTCTCATTGGCAAATTCGGTTTGAAAAAGATCATCTTCCTTTTTAACGGGGCCGGCATCTGATATCGCTTTTTTAACAGCGACTGTATCTTTAAATTCTGCCATGATTTTTTTCATGTATTCGGTTGGTTGCGCGGTAATATTTCTGCGGCGCAGTGTGTTTTCATCAATCTTTAATTTGTATAAAACCTTTTCATCACTTTGCCGGGTTACTTCACTTACCTGGTTATTATCACCGGCAATACGGGTTTCACCCAGTGTGCTTTGATAATTGGATAAAGGAAAGGTGTATGCCGAATCACTTGAAATGGATACCACGGCTATAGAATCAACATCTTTTTTCTTATATACCCTTAATAAACTGTCTACTTCTTTGGCAGAGGGATTGCGTAAAATAATATCGCTTATTAAAACCAGTGTATCCAGCCCTTCTTTTTTGGTGGTAAAAAACCCTGCATAGCGGTTGCCAACGCCGTTTTCGTCACTTACAAATGTAAAGTGGTTTTCATTGTATTGCATGGGGTAGCGGGCGTTGCCATATTTTAAATGGGATAACTGTGTAATCTGATTCAACTCGGGCTTATCACCAAAATTGGTAATTAAATAAATATTGTATTTACTTGCGCCAGGCAAAACAGAATCCCCACTTTTAGCTAGAGGTGTTGGCCGGTTACTGCTAAAAATGATTCCGGTTTTATTGGGGAAAGCAACAAAGGAGGCATCCAGGTCATCATACACATCATTGGTGATCTGCTTTATTTTTTCATTTTGAATGTCCAGCGTATAAATATCGGTATGGCCATTTTTAACAGCTGTCAGTAAAAGCGTATTGCTGTTTAGCATATACTTCATATCCTGTACCTGGTCAAATTGTTTAGTCAGGTCAATCTTAAATTGTTTAAAACGGGTTACGATATCATAAACGAACAGGTTAAGTTTTCCTTCTTTTGTATATAATACCGAAATTCTGGTGCCTTTTGGATCCCAGGCCATCAATGGGTAATTGGGGTTCATTTCATTTTTGTAACTGCGAATGCCATACTTTAATAAGGTCTTATTTTGAAAGTCATCATTGTAAATAACGCGTACAATGCCTTTATTAAACTGGGTAACCACATAAGAATTATTGCGCTTGTTGGGGTTTACATTAAATCGGAAATAATCGAGCCTGTTATTAATTTCAAACCCGTCAATATAATTGCCCTTTGGATATGGTTTTCTTTTGGCAATGTCTTTGTAATATTTGTCATCCTGGTACTCTAAAAATTCAGCCAGTACATCTTTAAATTTCTTTTTACAAACCTGCATACAGGCTTTGTTTAAATTTTTATAGATGGTGGCCAAATACAACAGGTAAGTCACATTTTCCTTCTTGTATTTTTCTTCAATAAAATACCAAAAAGCATGTCCTGCGATTTGGGGTTTTGAAAAAGCAAATTTGGAGAATTTACTATAATTGCCACTCAGCATTTCGCTTTTCAGTTCATCATCAAGTTCGGTACTCCAGTTTTGTGCCAGATAATTAATATAACCATCTGTAAGCCATTTGGGTAAATCAAGCAGTGCCTGGTTACCGGCAATTTCGCCAATATCATCACCAAATAAACGGTTTTCCGTTAATATCTGGGCTATGCCTTTTCGAATCTGCAAACGTAATTTTTGATGATCTGCTTCAAAATAAACCACTACCTTATTATTAACCAGTTTAGTACCACCATTATTTTGCCAGTCGATGCCTAAACCAATATTGCTTTGTTGCATATCTGCATATTCACTATATAAGATGATGTTGGCCCGTCTTTGTAAACTATATTCGGCAGCCGCTTCCATTTGTGGCAATTCTTTTTCGGCACTTTGGGCTACAAATTTGGCAAGTGCTTCTCCGGTTTGATAATAATAAATATTGAAATTTCTGGTTTGATAATAGCTCCACTTAAATTTTTTAAACTGCACCCTGTTTTTTCCAAATTCTACAGCATTTACCTGTGCCGAGGAAGAAACAGCCAGGAAGCAACAACCCAATAGGAATAAAATAATATTTTTAAATACGGCTTTTAAATTAAATGTCATCTTACTTTGCATATCTGTTATTTGTACCTTAAAATTAGTTGTTTTGTAATAAATTTAACCCAGTAATATTATACCCGTCATGTTAAAAATTAAAAGCTTTGTTTTTAGTCCGATACAGGAAAATACCTATTTACTGTATAATGTGCATAATGAGTGTATGATTATCGACCCCGGTTGTTACTTTCCCGAAGAAAAGGATGAGTTAAAAGGGTTTATTACACAGAGCGGTTTAATACCCAGGATGCTGCTTAATACCCATTGCCACCTGGATCATGTTTTTGGTAATAAGTTTATAGCTGAAACCTATTCACTAACACTTCAACTTCATGCAAAAGAGAAAATGCTCTTGGATTATGCGCCCACATCGGGGTTGATGTATAATATGCCTTTTGATAATTATACCGGCGACTACCTGTTTTTAAAAGAAGGCGATCTGATTAAACTTGGCGAAGATGAGTTGGCTGTTATTGAAGCGCCCGGCCATTCGCCCGGCCATATTTGCTTTTATTGTGCCAAACAAAATTTTATCATTTCCGGCGATGTATTGTTTAACCGCAGTATAGGCCGCACGGATCTGCCCGGAGGCGATCATGATGCGCTGATAAAAAATATAAAAGAAAAATTATTGATCTTGCCCGATGAAACGGTTGTGTATAGCGGGCATGGCCCCGAGACAACTATCGGGGAAGAGAAAAAGTATAATCCGTTTTTAAATTGAAGTACAGACTACCAGTTGCCATTTAGTTATATTAGACGGGTATTAGGATTAGACCTTATTTAAAATCATACAAAAACACCGTATAAATCACCCTTTATGCAATCATTTAAAAACTACGCCATTTTTTTTGTGCTCATGATCATCTTTGTTATAAATCCTTTTGATGCCAGTGCCCAGCGTACCATTGTAAGGCAAAAAATCAGGAATGACATGGAAAAAAAATATGCCGATTCGCAACGGGTAAAGGGCAAAACCGAGTTGGAGAAAATAACTTATGAAAACGACAAGCGGTATACAAATCCTGTTAACAAAGTGCAGGCTACTATTGCATACGAGGATAAAGAATTGAATAAAAAGGGCGACATAAAAAGGACGATGGTACAAAAAATTGTCTTTGGCAAAACCGGTGAATGTATCGTGATGAATGAAGGCGATAAGAATGAGACATGGATGATTTATAATTATGCCGATAAAGCCAATTATATGGTAAATGTTAAACAAAAAACGGCCATGAAAATGC
>CANKNL010000161.1 GCA_947483345.1 Chitinophagaceae bacterium
AAGGCCCGGTGAAAACTAACACCAAGCGGATAAGCCAGTTCAACTAATTCTTTGCATCTTTCTTTATCCACCGTTCCATCTGCATGCAGTATACCAATGACCACGCCATTACAATCGAGGTCTTTACATATTTGTACATCTGCTTTCATGATTTCAAATTCGGCATCACTATATAAAAAATCACCGCCACGTGGTCGAATGATGGGATACAGCTCGATCTGTAATTTTTCTCTGGCGGCTTTAATAAAACCATAGGAAGGCGTTGTGCCACCCTCACCGGGATTATCACATAATTCAATACGGTTGGCGCCTGCATCCTGTGCTATGATACAGCTTTCAATAGTAAACCCTATGACTTCAAGTTTAAAGGTCAAAGTATATATTTTGATGAATGGATTTGATTTTCATTGTTACTCTTGACACTAAAAACAAACCCTTTTTGAATGGCATAAGCGCCATACTGTCCTTTTTTATTCATCGCTAAAAACCCAACCTGTAATGTTTTGGCCTTTGCTTTGTCTCGTTTTACAATACGTTCCACAGCTTTTTTACAGGCCATTTCGGGGCTGTATCCCTGCCGCATAAATTCAACCACCAAATGGGTTCCGCAAATGCGTATCACTTCTTCGCCGGTACCACTGCTGGTGGCAGCACCAATTTCATTATCAACAAAAAGGCCAGCACCAATAATGGGGGAATCGCCAACACGGCCGTGTAACTTAAAGGCCATGCCACTGGTTGTTACGGCACCTGATAAATTGCCTTTTACATCCATGGCTACTAAGCCCATTGTATCATGATTGGCGGTGCCGTCTTCAAAAAAATTAGGGGCAAAGGGGCCGTTTTGTTTTTTACCTGCCTGAACGGCAGGCTGGTTTTCGATATTGATAACCGGTTTATATTCGCTTTTTTTAAGCCATTCGGTGTACGCATTTTGGGCATCATTCGATAAGGTATTACTTTCCAGGATAAAGCCATTTTCGATGGCAAACTGTTGAGCACCGGCACCAACCAATATTACATGTGGTGTTTTTTCCATCACTTTACGGGCAACAGAAACAGGATGCTTGATGCGCTCAATACCTGCCACAGCACCGCAATTGGCATGATGATCCATAATACAACTGTCTAATGTAACGATCCCGTCCCGGTCGGGATATCCGCCAAGGCCAACACAACAATTGATCTCGTTTTCTATGTGTATGGCACCGGCTTCCACGGCATCCAATGCCGATCCACTGGCTGATAATATTTTCCAGGCTTCGGCATTTACAGGCATCCCACTGTCCCAGGTTGATATCACTATGGGTTTAGTTGTTTGATCTAATTTTTTTGCAAATGATTTAGTGGTGGTCAATAAAGGTGCAGTAAGTGCTCCAAGTTGTAAAAATTTCCTTCTGTTCATAGTTATGCCTGTTGTTTATAAGATTACAACTTTCCTGAAAATAATGGTTAATGCATTGCCGATAAAAGCTGTATAATTCTGGTAAAGTTAAGACATGCCGACTGCAGTTTTACTAAATAGCGTTAAATAAAAAATCACAAAAATGGATATGACTGCTGTGATCAAAAAAGTAACCATGGACCCAAAATTAAACCACAGCAATCCACAAAGACTGCTGGCGATCAAAGCACAAATACTTTGAAATCCGGCATAAGTGCCAATGGCAGTTGCCGTTTCTTTTTTATCAACTACATTGCTGATCCAGGCTTTTGCGATACCCTCAGTAGCTGCAGCATAAACGCCATACAGAAAAAATAAAAACAGAAAAACAAGGAGGTTATTATTAAAGGCAAATCCTATGTAAACCAGGCAAAAAATAAATAAACCGGCTATGAATATTTTTTTAAGTCCCAGTTTGTCTGCTAAAATCCCAATGGGATAAGCCAGTATGGCATAAACCAGGTTGTAAAATATATAGATGCCAATGACAGCTGTATCAGTCAGGCCACTTGTTTTCATCTTTAATAAGAGGAATACATCCGAACTGTTGAACAAGGCAAATAGGAGTAAACCGGTTACTAATCTTTTGTACTGCGGCTGACTGTTTTTCCAATAACTGCTAAAAGCAAAGAACGATGTGCTTAGGCGTTGACCGCTTGCTGTTACCAGTGGGGTCTTACTTTTTTCTTTTATGAAAAGGGTAGTAACAATCGCCAGTAAACCCGGTAAAAAAGCAATTAAAAAAAGCGTTTTATAATTGGCAGGATAAAAATACAGGTAAATTAATGCCAGCGCGGGCCCAATAACAGCGCCCAGTGTATCCATACTACGGTGAAAACCGAATACACGGCCTTTGGTTTCTTTATTGCATTCATCGCTAAGCATGGCATCTCTGGCTCCAGTTCTAATGCCTTTACCCAAACGGTCAATTGTGCGGGATAAAAATATCCACCAGGGATAAATAAAAATGGCCAGCATGGGTTTACTGAGTGCACTAAACGCATAACCCAACTGCACAAAAGGTAAGCGCTTGCCGGTGTTATCGCTCATTTTGCCAAAATAACTTTTGCTTAAACCTGCAACCCCTTCTGCAACGCCTTCCAAAATGCCAATAAAAATGGCTGAATAACCTATATGACTGAGGAAAAGTGGCATAACCGGATACAGCATTTCACTGGCCATATCAGTCAATAAACTCACTAACGACAGTAGCCAAATCGTTCGGGTAATAATTTTTTGTGGAGAATTTGTGAGTGGCTGCACAAGGCTTCATTTTTCCGAATGTAGCAATTTGTTGGTACATTGCAGACATAAAAAAATAATTTGTTACAAACAGGATTGAATCGAAAGTTAACGACTGTTCTTTATTGTATTGATAACAATAAATAATGAATATGCATAAAAAAAATAAAGCCGGGAAAAAATCATCACAAACAGATATTGTAAAGGGTAAACTAGATATTTCTAAAAACGGAATGGGGTTTGTGATTGTAGAGGGGCAAGAAAAAGATATTATTGTTCGGCCTAATGATTTTAACAGGGCATTTCATGGTGATATCGTACGGGTTCAGATTAATAAGGGGCTTTCAAAAGACAAGAGAATTGAAGGCAAAGTAGTGGACGTGGCCGAACGTAAACAAACTGAGTTTATTGGTAATATACAAATGAGCAAGAATTTCGCTTTTTTTATACCGGCATCTGAAAAACCAATTCCTGATTTTTATATTGCTGCAGATAAATTAAACGGTGCACAGGATAATGAAAGGGTAGTGGTGAAGTTGGTTAGCTGGGATAAATCAGAAAAGAAACCTATTGGCGAAGTGATTAGTATATTAAAATCGGAAGATGAGAATGATATGGCCATGAAAGAGATTTTAATAGAAACCGGTTTCCCACTTGCTTTTGATAAAGAGGTACTGGCTGAAGTGAAAAAATTACAACAGCATATTGCCCGGGAAGAGATCAGTAAGCGAAAAGACTACCGCGATATTTTAACTTTTACGATAGATCCTGTAGATGCAAAAGATTTTGATGATGCCTTATCCATCCGTAACCTGGATAATGGTAATTATGAAATTGGTGTACATATTGCAGACGTCAGTCATTTTGTAAAACCCGGTACCCTGCTGGATAAAGTGGCATATGAAAGGGCCACCAGTGTATATTTGCCTGATCGGGTAAATCCCATGCTGCCCGAAAAAATATCGAATGAGCTTTGTTCTTTAAGGCCGCATGAAGATAAATATACCTTCTCTGCCATTTTTCAAATAACCAACCGGGCCGAAATAAAACATACCTGGTTGGGGCGTACAATTATACACAGTAATCATCGGTTTAATTACGATGAAGTTCAGGATATTATAGAAAAGAAAGATGGCTTGCATTATAAGCCCATCGCCTTATTAAATGATCTGGCACAAAAATTCAGAAGAGAACGATTTAGAAACGGGGCCATCAATTTTTCTTCTCAGGAAGTTAAGTTTGAACTGGATGACAAAGGAAAACCAATAGGTATTGTAATAAAAGAAAGCAAAGATGCCCATAAACTGATTGAAGAGTTTATGCTGTTGGCTAATCGTTCTGTAGCTGCTTATGTCTCTAAAATTAAAGTAAATAAGGAGCCCATCCCTTTTCCTTATCGTATACATGATACCCCTGATGATGAAAAGCTGAAACCCTTTATTGCTTTTGCCAAAAAATTTGGATACACATTTGATATGCATGATGAAGCTGCTGTTGCGGCCTCTTTTAATAAAATGTTGAAAGATGTACAGGGAAAACCGGAGCAACATGTTTTAGAACAATTGGGTATAAGAACCATGTCAAAAGCCATCTATACCTCATCAAATATTGGGCATTATGGACTGGGGTTTGAACACTATTGTCATTTTACGTCTCCCATACGCAGGTACCCGGATGTGATGGTTCATCGGATCTTATTGCAGTGCCTGGAAAAAGATCTGAAACTGGATAAAAAAATGGACGAACGCTGTAAACACTGCAGCGATCGTGAACGCAAAGCCATGGAAGCAGAACGTGCCGGTAATAAATACAAGCAGGTTGAGTTCATGAAAAATTATCTGGGCGAAGAATTTGACGGCATCATCAGTGGTGTTGCGTCTTTTGGTTTTTTTGTAGAAACGGTGACTCATAAATGCGAAGGCATGGTAACCGCCCGAGACCTGAGTGATTACGATGATTTTAGACTGGATGAGGCTGATTATGCATTGGTTGGGTTACGTACAGGTCAAAAATTCAGGATGGGAGACTCGGTGCGAATTAAAGTGGTAGCTGCCAATTTGAGTAAAAGACAATTGGATTATGAGTGGGTGACAGATAAAAAAGGGATCAGTAACCGGGAAATGGGCAAGCCTGCAACCGGCATAAAACATAAATCACCTTTAGCAAATAAAGCTAAATCGGGGAGTCAGTCAACACGAAAGAAAAAATAATTTTTTTTAACTGCAAAAACGTTGATTAAGATGGCGTCTTTGTGTCTTAGTGGTTAAGTATATGCATTCATTCATAGAACTATCTAAATTTTTTGATGAGAAATTCAATATCCGTCATTTTCCGGATAATCCTGAAACCTTGTATGATCCTGCACAGTATATTTTAAATCTGGGCGGCAAAAGGATACGGCCGGTTTGTGTTTTAATGGGTAATCAATTGTTTGATGAGATAGACCCTGATGCCTATCATGCTGCAGCAGCCATCGAACTCTTTCATAATTTCAGTTTAATACACGACGATATTATGGATAAAGCACCTATGCGTCGTGGAATGGAAACAGTACATACCAGATATGGAGAATCAACAGCCTTGCTGGCCGGTGATGTGATGTTAGTAAAAGCATATGAACATATTAATAAAATAAAATTAGCCCACTTACAAAAAGTATTATTTCTATTCAATAATACGGCTGCGGCTGTTTGTGAAGGACAGCAAATGGATATGGACTTTGAAAAAAGAGATGCCGTAACGATGGATGAATATGTACAGATGATCACTTTAAAAACATCGGTGCTGTTGGCTGCTAGTCTTAAGATGGGCGCGGTTTTGGGAGGCGCAGGTGAAGGTAATCAACAGCATTTGTATCAGTTTGGTAAAAATCTGGGTATCGCTTTTCAGGTGCAGGATGATTATCTGGATGCTTTTGGTGATCCTTTGAAATTCGGGAAAAAATTGGGTGGAGATATACTGGCTAATAAAAAAACTTTTTTAATGATACATGCTTTTGAAACCGCAAAGCCCGATCAATTACAAGAGTTGACTGATCTGATAAAAAATAATCCGGTAGATAAAGTGGAAAAAGTAATGCAGATTTTTAAAGACTGCAAAGTAGATGATTGGGCCAAAGCGCTAAAAAATAAATACCTGCAAACGGCATTAAAACACCTGGAAGATACGGCCGTTCTTTCTGTTCGTAAAAAACCATTACAGGAACTGGCTGATTATCTGATGATGCGGGAAAGTTGATTGTCGTTGTCTTTTTTAATTGAAGCCATAGATTTGAGCAGTCCTGTCATTTTTCCAACTCTAAATATATTTCCTTAATTTCCTTCTTTCAAAACCAAAATCAACATGTCTAATTCATTATTCCGCACAAAAAAAATTGAACATATTTTAGCTGAGGGAAGTGAGGATGCACATGGTAGCGGCGGATTAAAACGTGTACTTACGGTGCGGGATCTTACTTTTTTTGGTATTGCCGCAATCTTAGGTGCAGGCAGTTTCAGCAGCCTTGGCTTTGCGGTTTTTCATGGCGGCCCGGGCGTGGTGATCTTATTTGTAATTACGGGTATCGCTTGTGCATTTACGGCTTTGTGTTACTCTGAATTTGCAAGCCGTATACCTGTTGCCGGTAGTGCGTACACTTATGCCTACGCCAGTTTTGGAGAGTTATTTGCCTGGGTAATTGGTTGGGCATTGATCATGGAATATTCTATCGGTAATATTTATGTGGCCTATAGCTGGAGTGATTATTTTACGTCATTGATGGGTAAAATGCATATACATATACCCGAATATTTATGCACCAGTTATATGGAGGCAAAACATGCCATTGAAGCTGGCAGTACCAATGCAAATGAATTAAATGCCTGGAACAATGCCCCCGTTGTTGGAGGATTAAGAATGATACTGGATCTGCCGGCATTGGTCATCAATTTCCTGATTACCTACCTGGTTTATCGTGGTGTAAAAGAAAGCCGTAATTTCAGTAATGTGATGGTGATGTTGAAAATAGCTGTGGTGGCGCTTATCATTATCGTTGGCGGTTACCTGGTTTTTTCAAACGGACTTACTGCCAACTGGATGCCGCCCAATGATGAGGGATTAAAAACTTTTATGCCAAATGGGTTTAGTGGTGTAATGATGGCGGTTGCCAGCGTATTTTTTGCCTATATTGGTTTTGATGCGGTGAGTGTATTGGCAGAAGAAAGTAAGAATCCGCAACGGGA
>CANKNL010000162.1 GCA_947483345.1 Chitinophagaceae bacterium
ATCAAAAGCCCTGGTACATATTGAAAAACAAATTGGCCGTATTAACCGCCGGTCGGGCTTATATACTACAGCCGCCTGGGGTAATACCAAGCAGCCCCATTTTTTAAACCAGGTGATCATTGTGGAAACCACTTTAACGGCCTTAGAAACCATGCAGGCTATCTTACAAATCGAAAAAAAAATGGGCCGGGTAAGAACCTTTAAAAATGCACCCCGTATCATAGACATTGATATATTATTTTTCAACAAAGACATCATTGATCTGGAGCAGTTAACCATTCCGCATCCACAAATACAAAACAGGCGCTTTGTATTGGTACCGCTCAATCAGTTATCACCAAATCTAAGGCATGTGGTACTCAAAAAATCGGTACATCAACTTCTTATGCACTGCCCGGACAAACTAAATGTGAAAAAGTTTTAATGATATAAAAGTTGTTTCCGCTTATTTTGCAGTCTGCCCCTCAGGAGGCTGGCAATAGACCGAACTACATGAAATATAATTTTGTTACCATAGAAGGAAATATTGGTGCCGGTAAAACCACACTGGCGCATTTATTAAGCAAACATTTTAATGCCCGTTTAATATTGGAAGAATTTGCAGACAATCCTTTTCTGCCCAAATTTTACGAAAATCCCGGCCAATATGCTTTTCCGCTGGAACTTTTTTTTATGGCTGAACGCTATAAACAATTAAAGGATCTCTTACAGACAAAAGATATGTTTCAAAATATAACCATCTCCGACTATCTGTTTACCAAATGTCTCTTATTTGCCAAAGTAAATTTACCTGATGAAGAGTTTCGGTTATATCAAAAACTATTTGACATCATCAATCCCCAAATTGTACAGCCAGATATTGTCATTTACCTGCATACCCCTGTTAAAAAATTACAGGAAAATATAAAAAAACGAAACCGGGACTATGAGCAATCTATTCCTAATGATTATCTTTTTACATTACAGGAAACCTACACCCAGTATATTAAACAACACAATATAAAAACACTTTATGTTGATGCCGGTAATGCCGATTTTTTGGGTAATGACGCACATTTGAAAACCATTGTTGATGCGTTGGATAAGGATTATGCCAATGGGCAACATTATATCACTTTGCCCTAACCCCTAACCATGAGTAGCAACAAACTTCCCAAAGAATTCCGGAACTTTATTTTTGCTAGATTATTTTTTGTATTGGGCTTACGCATGATAACCACCATTGTTATTTATCAGGTATTTCACCTGGCCAGTACCTATATGGTTGGTTTTGCCGGATTGGCCGAATTTGTTCCCGCAGTATTGGCTGCTTTATTTGCCGGACATTATATTGACAACCATAATAAAAAAAAGATCCTGGTTTGGTCATATGTTTTTTATATGCTTTGTGGTATCATTTTAGCATTGGTTAGCCTGCCCTGGTTTCAATTCAGCAATAGTACTAAGCTTACTGTCATATTATCTGTTGTTTTTTGCACCGGCATTATTCGGTCTTTCGCAGGGCCTTCTGCAAACAGTATGATTGCAGCCATTGTACCCCGCGAACAATTACAAAAAGCCATCTCCTATAATTCATCCACCTGGCTCATTTCATCCATTGGCGGCCACGCCATGGGCGGTTTATTGATTGCCTTAATAGGACTATCAAATGCTTATTTTGTAACGGCCGCCTTAATATTAACCGCCAGCCTGTTTGCTTTGCAGTTATTGCCCAAACCACCGGTCATTAATCCGGAGAAAGAACCGTTATTCACCTCCATTAAAAAAGGTTTTTCTTATGTGTTCAACAATAAGAATTTACTGGGTGTACTATCTTTAGACCTCTTTGCCGTTCTTTTTGGTGGTGCGGTGGCCTTCATTCCGGAAGTAGCAGAAAAGATACTACATACAGGCCCCATTGGATATGGTTTTTTAAATGCGGCCATTGATCTTGGGAGCCTCATCAGCATTGGCTTTCTGGTAAAATATCCGATGCGGCATAAGCAGGGTTTAAAAATGTTACTGGCCGTTGCCGGCTTTGGCATCTGCATTATTCTTTTTGGCTTATCAAAAGTATACTGGCTGAGTTTTATGGCCTTGCTGGTTGCCGGTGTATTCGATGCCGTTAGTGTGGTGGTACGTGGCACCATTATGCAGTTATTTACACCTGACGAATTAAGGGGTCGTGTAGCTTCCATCAATTTAATTTTTATAAACAGCAGCAACGAACTGGGGCAGTTCGAAAGTGGTGTTACCTCCCGACTATTTGGCACATGGCCGGCCATTATTTTTGGTGGTGCCATGTCGGTTTTGGTGGTAGCAGGCACCTGGTTTAAGTTTCCGAAGTTGAGAAAGCTGGAGTATTAACTATTTTTGCAATCAAGAAAAACGCTATACTTCATTAAACCCATTGTTCACATCAAAATAATTCAATGACAATTAGAATTTTATCAATTTCACTCTGTCTTTTTTTTGCACAGGCCTTGCAGGCTCAAACAAAAACCACAAAGCCCTTCAGTATAGGCGAAATTGCAGAAATACAATCAGTGGTACTTGCTGAGAACAGAATACTAAATATTTATTTACCGGATGGGTATAATGATAAAGATAAATACCCGGTCATTTATTTATTGGATGGCAGTGCAAATGAAGACTTTTTACATATTGTTGGATTGGTGCAGTTTTTCAATATGACTTTTAAAATGCCCAATACCATTATTGTTGGTATTGCCAACATTGACCGTAAACGGGATTTTACATTTACTACAAAGTTGGCAGACCTAAAAAAGGCTTACCCCACAACCGGAGGCTCTGCAAAATTTATAGACTTTATTGAAAAAGAATTGCAACCCTATATAAAATCAAATTACAAAACAAACGATACCAGTACAATTATTGGACAGTCGCTTGGTGGTTTATTAGCAACTGAGATTCTTCTTAAAAAACCTGACCTGTTTACAAACTATATCATTATCAGTCCAAGTTTATGGTGGGATGAGGAGTCTTTATTAAAAGAAGCGCCTACCTTGTTAGCCTCACATAACGATCATAAAAGGCAGGTATATGTTTCAGTAGGTACCGAAGGCAAGGTTATGGAGCAGGATGCGGCTGCCATTGCTAAAGCACTTCAAAAATCAGGGAAGAAAAATTTACAGGTTGATTTTGTTAAGTTACCAGAAGAAAATCATGCTACCATTTTACACAACAGTGTGTATGCAGCTTTAAAAATACGTTTTCCTTATAAAGAATAATATACTGCCGGATATGTTGTATAGCAACATACAAACATGCTACAGAAACTCGCTTTGAAAAAACCATAAAAAGATATTCCATTATTTCGTAACTTTCTTTTCCGCCTTTTTTTTCGTCGCCCATTTTAACTAAAAATATTCTACTTAAGCCAACCTTTTAAACCAATTAAACGTTTTAAACCTTTAAACGATATCACATGCAACGCAGATCATTCCTCCGCAATACCGGTTTAACACTAGCCAGTTTAGCTTTTCTAAATAAAGACAGTCTTGCAGCTTTTTTAGCAGACCCTGCCTGGAATATAAAAATGCTGACAGAAGACATTGGCATCTTTACCGAAAAAGGCGGCACCATTGGTTTTTATCTTTCTACAGAAGGCGCCGTGGTTATTGATACCCAGTTCCCCGACTCTGCACAGCATTTAATAGATGAACTGAAAAAGAAAACTGAAAATCCTTTCAGGCTTTTAATAAATACGCATCACCATGGAGATCATACATCCGGTAATATTGCTTTTAAAAATCTAGTGCCACATGTTTTAGCTCATGCCAATTCAAAAGCTAACCAGGAAAGGGTTGCCAGGGAACAAAAGAAAGAAGATAAACAATACTACCCCGACCAAACCTATACAGATACCTGGAGTGATAAAATAGGAAAAGAAAAAATTAATCTGCATTATTTTGGTGCCGGACATACTAATGGCGACAGTCTGGTTCATTTTACTAAAGCCGATATTGTACACATGGGTGATTTGGTTTTTAACCGCCGGCATCCTTATATTGACAAAACAGCCGGGGCCGATATAACAAACTGGATAAAGGTTTTAGACAAAGCCACAGCTACCTTCAGCAAAAAAACACAATACATTTGCGGCCATGCAGGCGAAGGATATGAGGTGTTATTAAAAAACGATGACCTGAAAGCCTTTGCTGATTACCTGGGTAATGTTTTAAAATTTACTGAAGCCGAAATAAAATCCGGAAAAACAAAAGAAGAAATTTTGAAAGCAACCGACATACCAGGATCGCCTGAGTGGAAGGGCTCTGGTATAGAAAGGCCTTTAGGTGCAGCTTATATTGAACTCACTTCAAAGTAAAGGATTGGCCATAACAACTATTTATAAATAAACAATCCAGCAGGCATGGCCAATCGCCTGTTTATAGAGCCGTATCCGGGCTGATCATTGTCTTTAACTCTTCTACCCTGTTAGCCGGAAAACCGCCCTGCATGGCATGTTCCATGATCATGTCTTTATTGGGTGCCGAATACACACAGTAAATTTTATCTTCTGTTACATAGCTTTCATGCCATTGAATACTTGATCCCAGCTTGGCTAATACACTGCAGGATTTTTGCGAAATGGCTTTTAGTTCATCTGCAGACAGATTGCCTGCACCGGGAATTTCTCTTTCAATTACATATTTTGGCATATTGTATATTTTTTAGATATCAAATGTAAAACAATCTCCTCGAAAATATTAGGTTTATTTTATAGCGATCAGTTTTTCCAAAACATAATACACAATGGGGCAAAAACTGCTGTTTTTGATAGTGAGCGGTTGCCGCTTCAGCAGTACATCTTCATCAGTATAGGGAAACCGGTGACAGTCTGATGGGCGTTCTTCATAGATACTACAGTAATTACCGGCTCCCAAAAAAGGACATGGTTTTGATTTTAAAACATAATCACCTTCACTATCCACAAACAAATATTGGTTAATAAAATCGCCCTCCTTTATCTTCAAATATTTAGATATACGTTTTATATCCGGTTTCTTAAACCGTGGCGAATAGCTTTTACAACACTGGCCGCATTGCAGGCAGTCGATCTTTTCAAAAGCAGCTTCATGTATATCCGGCAATACTTTCAACACTTTTCTCTTGTCGGCACGCAGTAAATATTGCTTGTACAATTTTTGATGATCGGCTGATTTTTTTTCCCAGTTCAGCAATAAATCTTCTTCCATGTATAAAGATATTTGACTTCGTATATTACTTTGAATTTACAAAGGGTAAAAGTAACAAACTTATTAGCATAAAATCTTGTTGTGTTGTTGTAAATTTGCGCCACAGAATAGCACCTTTACTACTTTGACTTGAAAATTAAAACATCATACACCTGTTTTTCTGTTGCACAGCAGAATGGGTTAAAATCTACAGCATTATGACTATTTTTGAACAACAACAGTACGAATTTGCAGGCCGCCATATTGGCCCAAATACAGCAGATACCAATGAGATGCTTCATACAATTGGCGTTAACCATCTGGATGAACTGATTGATAAAACAGTACCTGCAGCCATTCGTTTAAAAAACCCATTAAAACTGCCGGTTGCACAAACTGAATTTGAATACCTGGCTGAATTGAAAATAATTGCTTCCAAAAACAAAATTTACAGGAATTACATCGGGCAGGGATATTACAATACCATTACACCAAGTGTAATCTTAAGAAACATTTTTGAAAACCCGGGATGGTACACCCAGTATACTCCTTACCAGGCCGAAATTTCGCAGGGCCGTTTGGAAAGTTTACTCAATTACCAAACCATGGTTTGCGATTTAACTGGTTTGGAATTAGCCAATGCCAGTTTGCTGGATGAAGCCACTGCAGCAGCTGAGGCCATGGCCATGTTGTTTCATCATAAGAACAAAGGCGAAGATCTGGGGTCGCCCAAATTTTTTGTTGACCAACATGTTTTTGAACAAACCAAACAAGTTTTGATAACAAGAGCTACGCCCATAGGCATTGATTTGGTTTATGGTGATTATAAAACAGCATCGCTTGATGACAGCTATTTTGGCGCCCTTATTCAATATCCAAATCACCTTGGTGCGGTTAATGATTACCGTGATTTTATAAATCAGGTTCATGCCGTTAATGGCTATGTGGTTATGGCTACAGATCTGCTGGCACTTACTTTATTAACACCCCCGGGAGAACTGGGTGCGGATGTGGCGATCGGGTCGGCACAACGATTTGGCGTTCCCCTGGGTTATGGTGGGCCGCATGCTGCCTTTTTTGCCACCAAAGATGAATTTAAAAGAGGTATGCCGGGCCGTATCATTGGCGTAAGTATTGATGCACAAAACAACCGTGCTTTACGCATGGCATTACAAACCAGGGAGCAGCACATTAAAAGAGAAAAAGCCACTTCCAATATATGCACTGCACAGGCACTGTTGGCCAATATGGCTGCCATGTATGCGGTTTATCATGGGCCGGTTGGGTTGAAAAAAATTGCACAACGCATTCATGTTTTAGCAGCCGCCATACACAAGGGCTTACAAAACATTGGCATCACCGTTTTAACGCCGCATTATTTTGATACACTGACTTTTGAAGTCCCAGATATCCCTGCCTTTAAAAAAGCAGCAGAAAAAAATAAATCTAATTTTCATTATCATACAAATGGCACCATAAGTATAAGCATAGATGAAGTGACCAGTAACTTTATTGGGGAAACAGAAAAAAATTTAGCAGCCATTTTTAACGCGGTAACATCAAAATCATTTTCTTTATTTTTTGATGAAGCAGATGAGATGTATGGTAATAGAACGTCAACTTATTTATCACACTCCGTTTTTAATAGTTACCACAGCGAAAGCCTGATGATGCGTTATATCAAATCGCTGGAGAATAAAGATCTGAG
>CANKNL010000163.1 GCA_947483345.1 Chitinophagaceae bacterium
ATGCTGGCTAAAAAGGCGGTGGCCGCCTGAATAATTTTTGTGTTCTTAATAAAAAAGAAACCTGCCAACACGGTACTCCAGGCTATCAGCAAAAGTGCTTCATAGCCGTCGCTCCAGGGTGCATGCCCTGAAAGATACCAGCGCATCGCCATACCATAAGTATGATAAAGAAATGCAACCGCAAATAAACCAACACAGAAATGTTGCGCCCAGGTGAGCCATTTTACAGGTCTGGATTTTAAATTATCTGCAAAAGCAAAAATGATCAGCAGTAAACTGATAATGCCATAATAGCCATTTAGTTTGTTAAATATTTTTAATTTATTATAACTGATTTCTGCTTTGATCTTTGCATCCGAAGGAAAGTTTTTGGATGATTTATTATTTTGCTGAATATTTTTTATGTAGCCGATTATCCTGGATGATTTAGAATAATCACCCGAATGTGTACCCGACATTAACTCGGTGAAATACGCACCAAGAATACTGCTGTAATTAAAATCTCTGAGCTTAAGGTCATTATTGATTATGCCTAAGGTTCCGGTCAAAGGTCTTCTCGCCAGGCTATCGTTCCAGTCAACCCATTTACTGGATACATTATCTTCAGGAAATATTTTGAGTAGACTACCCTGCAGCAGCATGTAATACAGATTTAATCTTTCATCCACTTTAATTAATTCTTTATCGAAACGATTTTGCTGCGATGGGTTTTTGCGGAATGCTTTTTCAACGAGATCGCTCAGTTTATACTGATTGTTCTTATCAAAGAAATCATTAAAGGCCGCTACATTACCATCAATATCCAAAACATCACTCACCGATTTTTCACGTACATGTATCATTTTCTGCTGCTTCCAGTATTCAGGATCAAGGATCATGTCAATCAATACCTGCATGGCATCCATAGGGCCTTTGCCTTCAAAACTAAATTCGTCTTTTTTGGTTATTTTATGCATCACATCAAAAGCCATTGTATGCATGGGCTCCAGTCTGCCATCGAAAGTCTGTACCAGAATTTTACCAAATTCTTCTGCCTGGTTTTTACTTAAGGTATGTTTAGCCACCTCCTGTGCTGATATAAAACTGCCACTGAATACAAGGGCGACTAAAAATAAAACCGTTTTCCGCTTTTGTCTTAATTTACGAATGGCTGCGGATAAAAAATGGAATCTCGAATATTTTGTAAACATGGTAATGATAAATCCAATCAGCAAAGTTAAGTATGAGGCATAGGATATCCAGGTTCCCCAAAAATCATGATTAACAGATAGTACAGTTCCTTTTTCATCGGTATCATAAGAGGACTGGAAAAAGCGATATCCGCTATAATCTAACACGTGGTTCATATAAATTCTTTTGTTAAATGTGCTGTTGTTCCTTGTATCAGCTACCGTTACTTCGCTGGCAAATGAAGAAGGACTCATGGAGCCTGCATAGCGGTCCAGAATAAATTTATTCAACTTAATAGTAAACGGTAATTGAATAGGTTTGGGGCCATATTTTACATTTACTTTAAGATCGCCAAACATCACCTGCTGCCCGGGATTATCGAATTCTGTTGTTCCGGTAAGGTTTACTTTTTGTTGCTGTCCGTTATGCGCTACATTAACGGTCAGCATGTCTATACCATGATCATGTCCGTCATCCTCCGCTTTTTTAAAATCTATTTCGGCCTGTTTATAAAACTTAACTAATGTAAACAGTACATGATTATATTGAAATAAATTTTTTTCCCTGAATTCAATGGCTGTGCCTTTTTGAGTGGTATCCGGATTGCCTCTGGTCATATCCATCCCAAATAATTCGGTTTTAGACCGGGCAATAAGTTTACCCGCTTCCTCTAAGATCACCACATCATTATCCTGCAGGGTATCTGCAAATGAAATGTATACACCACCGGCATTTACCCTTTCTCCCTTTTTTAAATACACACCCTGGCTTGAGCCGCCCGACGAAATTTGAAGTGCCAGCATATCTGCGCCACCTGCTATATTTTCATTAACCGTTTCTTCGGCATTTTTAATAAATCGGTTAAAACTTACCGTTACTGGTTTATCAGAACCCGTCTTTGTGTTATATGAAAAATCATTATTTCTTAAACTGCTAAAGGATAATGCATGGTCACTTAAAAATTCGCCCTTGGGTCCCATTACTTTAACCTGTAAATACGATTCTGAACTATAAATTATATTGCTGCTTTGGTCTTCCCTGATATGCATGGTTCCTTCAAAGCCATAAAATCGGGTAATAGCTGCTCCTATGATCATTAAAAGAAAGCCGGCATGAAAAATCAAGCCACCTATTTTCCCTTTTGAAAAAAAATTAAAACGCTGTAAATGGCCAAGAAAATTAACCGCCAGAAGAGCAATAACCAATTCAAACCACCGGGCCTTATAAATGAGAATTTGCGCTGTAGACGTATCATATTTATCTTCAACAAATGTAGCAACAGCAATGCTGATTGTGAATATTAACAAAAGCAACAGGGAGGTCCTGGATGAAAACAAGATGGCGTAAATTCTTTTCATTAGTTTTGAATTGAAGACGTATTGATTAAATTATTTTTTGTTGTTCGGTGGTAGTAATAGATTTGCAAACCTATCAAAAAAAATATATAGCTCGGGTGATAAATATTATCGTATAAAATGATGTTTGTCATGACAAAAGTTACCAGAATTGGTTTATTTTGACTTGTTCGATAGCAATATATTAAATTATTATTTAAACTAATTAAAATGAAATTTATTCTTGGAATTATCCTGATGACGTCAATACAGGGATGTGGATCTGACCTTAATAATAAGGATAATAATGCGTCTTTTAATGACCCAACAAATCAAGCGGTTATGAATGCCGATCAAAATTCGGCTCAGCATACGGTTATTGTATTGGAAGTTATTCAGGTGGAAAATTATACCTATTTACGCGTAAAAGAAGGCGAAAGCGAAATATGGATGGCCGTACCAACAGTAGATGTTAAAGTAGGCGATACCGTATACTATGTTAGCGGAATGCTGATGACCAAGTTCGAGAGCAAAGAGCTGAAACGCACATTTGATAATATTTTATTTGTAGACAGGGTGTCTAAAGATCAGGCGGAAATTTCGCTTAAATAGCCCCCACTTGACCGCTCGAAATAGCCCCCACTAGACCGGAGCAAATAGCCCCCGGCAGATCGGCTGAAACTGCCCCCACCATTCCAGAGTTTAATCATACTGTTTAGCATGTTGATTTTCTAGTTTACGATGATGTACTTTATCGGCATCAGTAAACTTAAAAAATCATGGCGAATAAATCAATCAGTATGAGCAAAGTACGTCAAATTATTAAACTCTATACCCAGCAAATGGGTAAGAAAAAAATCAGTGAGCGCCTTGGCATGTCCAAGCATACCGTAAAACTGTACACAGATCACTTTCGTGTACTCAAAATCCCCAAAGAAGAGCTCTTTAAACTCTCTGACTTTGAGTTGAATAAACTTTTTCATCCACCCAAAGAAACGTTCCTAAATGATAAGCTAAAGCAACTGTACGATTTTTTCCCGGTCATGGCCACACAGCTGAGAAGGCGTGGAATGACGGTAGCCAGGCAGTTTTTAGAATATAAGATGCTCTATGATCAATCTTACGGGGAGACATCATTTTATAAACATTATAATCAATGGCGCAAAAAGGTGAACCCTGCTATGCATATTGAACACAAGGTTGGTGATAAGATGTATGTGGATTATGCCGGGGCCACATTGCCTTATGTGGATACTAACACGGGAGAAATAAAGAACGCTCAGGTTTTTGTTGCTATCCTTGGTTGGAGCCAATATGCTTATGTGGAAGCTATGCAAAGTCAAACGATTGAAGAGTTCATTGCTGCCTGCGAAAATGCACTGCGCTATTTTAATGGCGTCCCCCTGGCTATTGTTCCTGATAATTTAAAGTCAGCAGTGCATAAGGCAAGTAAGTATGAACCTATAGTGAACGAGAACTTTAAAGCCTTTACTGATCACTATGGTGTTGCCATTCTTCCGGCCCGTTCCCGCAAGCCACAAGATAAAGCTCATGTAGAAAATATGGTAAAGCTATCGTATCAAAAAATATATGCTAACCTTCCTGAGAAAGAATTTGTGCCTTTAAATGAACTTAATATGCAAATAGGACAACACCTGGTTGCGCTCAATGATGCACAACTTACAGGCAAACAATGTTCAAGGACCGACCAATGGCTAATGGAATTATCCTCTCTTCATCCATTACCTGCAACATGGTATGAAATGCGAAAAATAAAACAAGTAACAGTGATGAAAAATGGCCACGTTTACTTAACCGAAGATCAACATTATTATAGTGTTCCTTATGAACTTATTGGCAAGAAGTTAAAGATGCAATACTCCCGTTCAGAAGTAAATCTGTATCTGCAATATGAACTCTTAGTAACACACAAGAGATTACGTAGTCCACATAATTATACCACAGTCCCTGAACATATGCCTGCACAGCACCGATATGTAACGGAATGGAATCCCGCTTTTTTTATGGCCAAGGCAAAGGAAATTGATCCTGTTGTTGAATATTACATCAGCCAGGTACTGGCAAAGAAACAGCATCCGGAGCAAGGGTATAAATCCTGTATGGGTATTTTATCTTTTGCAAAACGCTTCGGAGACATAAGGCTTATTAAGGCTTGTAAGAGAGCGCATGAGATCGGCTATTATAATTATAAGATCATCGAGGACATACTTACAAAAAATCTGGATAAATATGATGACGACAATATGGAACTATCAAATATGCCCACGCACGATAACATCCGTGGTGGGAATTATTATCAATAATTAATCACTAAAACCAATCAACATGAATGAGATCTTAACAAAAATGAAGCAGATGCGGCTTCAGGGAATGGCAAAAGCCTTCACACTAACACTTGAATCAGGCAGGAATGAAAAGTTCACCCCCGATGAAATGGTTACCCACCTTGTAGAATCGGAATGGGATGAACGTTATAATCGAAAGCTTGACAGAACGGTTCAGGCAGCCCGCTTCCGGTACAAAGCCAGCATAGAACAAATCAACTATGAAGATAACCGCATGGATAAAAACCAGGTGCTGCGCTTAGCAGATTGTGAATTTATCAAACGCAGTGAAAATATCATCATCACCGGCAGTACAGGTATCGGTAAAAGTTTTATTGCTTCTGCAATTGGCCATCAGGCCTGCTCACTGGGCTACCGGGTGCTTTACCAGCATAGTACCAAACTCTTTGGACGAATGAAAATTGCTAAAGCTGACGGTACTTATTTAAAAGAGCTGGCCAGGATCGAAAGGCAACATATCTTTATTATAGATGACTTTGGAATACAACCATTAGATGCACAAAGCCGCTCAGTACTAATGGAAATCATTGAAGACCGGCATGGAAGATCTTCGACCATTATCACCTCACAGGTCCCTATTAGCAAATGGCACGAAATTATAGGTGAACAAACCATTGCTGATGCTATTCTGGATAGAATTGTTCATGATGCACATCGTATTGAGATGAAAGGAGACTCTTTAAGAAAGAAAAAACAACAAAAAAGTGAAGAAGATATTGAATCGATAATCTTAAAAAACTAACTTAGCTAAAACATGATAAAAACAGATTAAGATTGAACTAAGAATGGCAGTCTAAAATGAGGGGGCTGTATAAAGCGATCTTGAGGGGGCTGTTTGACCGAAATATCCAATAAAATACAATTTGTATAAATGATTTTTTAAGGGACATGTATTTTATTAGGTGCAGAAAAGAAGAAATAAAAATCAACAAATGCAACTGTTGTTAAACATTACTGAATTAATCCTTCGGGATTTCGAGTACTCAAAAGAGTTATTATCTGCCTTCAATTCGAATTGGTATATTTGGTTAAATTAAACAGATTAGATATGCCTTCAACAAAATCATATGCCGCACAGAACGCAACCACTCCGCTTGCCCCCTGGACAATAAACAGAAGAGACCCCAAACCACATGATGTACAAATCGACATTAAATATTGTGGTGTTTGCCATAGTGATCTGCACTTTGCCCGTAATGATTGGGGTATGTCGGTTTATCCCGTTGTACCCGGTCACGAAATTGTGGGCGTTGTAACAGCTGTAGGCGATCTGGTGAAAAAATTCAAAGTAGGCGATCTGGCCGGTATTGGTTGCCTGGTAGACAGCTGCAGGGAATGTGATAACTGCAAAGATGGTCTGGAACAGCATTGCAGCGGAACCGGCGGTGTTTTTACCTACAATGGCATGGAACGCGACGGTAGCGGCTTAACCTATGGCGGCTACAGTAAAAATATATTGGCTCACGAAGATTTTGTTTTACATATTTCTGATAAGCAACCTTTAGAAGCTGTGGCTCCATTGCTTTGTGCAGGCATAACCACGTACTCACCTTTGCGCCACTGGAAAGTAGGTAAGGGGCAAAAAGTAGGCATATTAGGTTTGGGAGGCTTGGGCCATATGGGTGTTAAACTGGCGGTATCGATGGGTGCCGAAGTAACCATGTTGAGTCATACAGCTGCCAAAGAAACGGATGCCAAAAAACTGGGGGCGCACAAATTTGTTTTAACCAGCGATGCCGAACAGACAAAAGCAGTAACCAATTACTTTGATTTTATTTTAGATACCGTTTCGGCCCAGCATGATTATAATTTTTATTTGAATATGCTAAAAACCAATGGTACGATGGTATGTGTAGGGGTGCCACCGCCAGCCGAGCCCATTGTGCCCTTTAACCTGATTTTTCAAAGAAGAAGTATTGCGGGCTCGTTAATTGGCGGACTCCCCGAAACACAGGAAATGCTTGACTACTGTGCCGAACATAATATTGTTAGCGAGGTGGAAGTCATTGC
>CANKNL010000164.1 GCA_947483345.1 Chitinophagaceae bacterium
AACGCTTCGCATTTTTCATATTATTCCTGATATTAAAGAACCGAAAACTGTTTTTTACCTGACCACACAAACGGGTTGGTATAAATACAATGCGGTTACTGAAACCATTACTGAGCATCAATTACCGGATGATAAAAATATGTTGCTTAAAAATATAAACGAATGTATTAATGATGGAAGGAACTACTGGTTTACATCGATGCAGGGTTTTGGGTATTATGATATTTATAATAACAGGTTATTCAACCTGAGTCAGCATACATTTTCGGCATCGGGACAAAAGATCACCAATGCAATTGTAAAGGCAACGGAAACAAATTATTGGATTACGCTAAGAAGAAGTGGCATTTTGGTCTATAACAGGCTTACGCAAAAAGACACCGTTATTTTTGGCGATAAAACGAAGCCGGATAATATGTATGGCAATTCGATTAATGATATGCAAATGGGGATGGATGGCCATGTCTGGTTTACAGGAAAAAATAAATTATACCGGGTAGATCCGACAAATTTTTCTTATAAAACTTTTACGGCTCCCCCAACAGGTGAACGGGTTGCTGAAACAAAGACATCGCCATTCAGTATTTGTTTTACCAGAAACGGAAGGCTATTGGTGTGCAGCCATCTTCGTATCTATGAGTTTAAAAATGACCGTTTAATAACTGTTTACCCAGCTAAGGGGTTCAGTAATTTTTTAATCGAAAAAATAAACGAAGATTTAGAAAATAATCTGTGGGTGCATGCAGACGAAGGTGTTTTTAAAACCGACAGTACTTTTTCTCACTGGGAAGCCATGAACAACCTGCCCGGTTGGGAATATAATACCAGTATTACAGAAATTAATGCAGATCATCCGGGTGATATATTATTTTCATCCGATGCCAGGCTGGGGGTATTAAAAGAAAATCTTTTACAAAAAAGTGTAAAACCATTACCCGTGATTATAAATCGGGTTCGATATGGCGAGCATGAAAATTACCTGGTACCATTACAAAAAGCAGGTATTAAAAGTTCGTATAAAGATGCGATTGAAATAGACTTATCGCCGGTTAATTTTATTGATGAAAAAGAAAATGAGATACACTATCGCTTAAGTGGATGGGATAATGAGTGGAAAATATTGAGTGCCGCTTCTGTTATACGTTACGAACAATTGCCCCCTGGTGATTATAGTTTTGTAGCCAAAGCTGTAAATGCAGCTGGCATGGAAAGTGCAGAAACAACAATGGCCTTTACAGTGATGCCGCTATTTTACCGCAGCTGGTGGTTCATCAGCCTGTTGGTGATTGTTTTGGCTGGCACTTTATTTTTATTTTACCGGCTCAGGTTAAAAAAAGCACAGGAGCTGGAGAGGATTAGAGCCAGGATTGCATCAGACCTGCACGACGATATTGGAGCCACATTAAGTTCCATCTCACTGTACAGCCAGGCTGTAAAAAATCAATTGAAAGAAAAAAACCCACAACTCGAAAGTGTGCTGGATAAAATGGGTGAAAACAGCCGCGAAATGGTGACCAGTATGAGCGATATCGTATGGGCCATAAACCCCGATAATGATGATGGCGCCAAACTGATCAGCCGGATGGAAAGCTATGCTACTGATATGTGTGCAGTAAAAAATATGCATTTGCAATTTCATGTAAATGACAAATTGAATACGGTCATACTACCGCTTGAGCACCGGAAAAACATCTATCTTATTTTTAAGGAAGCCATCAATAATGCCGTAAAATATGCCTGTGCTGCAAATGTGGTTGTGCAAATTGAATGGCAACATAAAAAACTGTCGGTATCCATAGCAGATGATGGCATAGGGTTTAATGAAGCCACTGTTATAAAAGGCAATGGATTAAAAAACCTGTATACCAGGGCTAAAGAAATAAAAGGAGCCGTTACGATTGATAGTGTTGACGGAAAAGGAACAACGGTTACTTTAATATGCATTATTTAATAGATAAATAAAACCTATCCGATCTGCATGATCCTTGTTTTATTTATATCACCCTAATTGGCGATACGGGGTAACGAACTAATAAATCATCTTTATGGTTGAAATTAAAAAAATGAAGATTGCGATTTTTGAAGACAATAAAAAATACAGGGAGAGCCTAGAGTTTGTTATAGTAACCTGTAATGATATGGAGCTCTGCGGTTCTTTTGAAGATACTACCAGGTTGTTACAAAAAATAGAAGCCCTGCAACCCGATGTGGTATTGATGGATATTAATATTCCCGGTTTAAATGGCATTGAAGCCGTAAAGGAAATAAAAGAAAATTTCCCACAAATACAAGTGTGCATGCAAACCGTGTTTGAAGATGCCGATAAAATTTTTGCATCATTGTGCAATGGTGCATCCGGTTATATTTTAAAAAATACGCCACCCGATAAAATATTACAGGCTATACGGGAAGTGGCAGAAGGCGGTTCTTTTTTTACACCGTCGGTGGCTAAAAAAGTATTATATAATTTTCAGCAGCAGGCCCAACAGGGCGAATACATACAGCTTACCGAAAAAGAAAAAGAAGTTTTAAGATACCTGGTAGATGGCCTTAGTTATAAGATGATTGCGGGTAAAGTAAATGTTAGTTTTCATACCATACATACCCATATAGGTAATATTTATGGGAAGCTGCATGTAAACAGCAAAGGCGAAGCTATTAATAAAGCCATGAGGAATAAGCTGGTTTAATATCTCCCCCGTTTTGGCGATACCAACAATCCGTTATTTATTACATATTTGGTGACAAATATTTTTTATGAAAAAAATAACCGGGTTGCTGATCTGTATACTGCTGATGCAGCATTTTTCTGCTAAGGCACAATCCTTTGCTATTAATATTGACGGAACTCCTGCTGATGCCAGTGCCTTATTAGATGTAAAATCAACTAACAAAGGATTGTTGATGCCGCGTATGACGTTGATACAAAAAAATGCTATTTTACTTCCGGCCACGGGACTTTTGGTGTATCAAACAGATGGAACCATTGGTTTGTATGAAAATAATGGAACACCCGCTGTTCCAAACTGGCAATTGGTTTTGTCATCTTCTAATGCCTGGAGTTTAACCGGAAATACCGGCACCAACCCAGCAAATAACTTTATAGGAACTATTGATAACCAACCTCTTCGTTTCCGAAGTAATAATATCTGGAGTGGGGAAATCAACACAGCAACGAATTCCGTAAGTCTGGGATGGAATAGCCTGAGCAACAATACTGGGGGAACTAATACCGCGATGGGATCCCAATCTATGCGGTATAATTCGGGCTCTTATAATAGTGCGTTGGGAAGTACAAGCCTTTATAATAATTCCGGCTCTTATAATACAGCCCTGGGGTATTATGCATTATCTTTAAATATTTCAGGATATAATAATGCTGCAACAGGAGTCAATGCTATGCAAAAAAATACCTTTGGATATTATAATGCTGCAAATGGTCCATTTTCACTTTCTGAAAACACCACAGGAAACTATAATACTGCCATGGGAGGTCTAGCTCTTATAACCAATAAATATGGCTCTAACAATACAGCTATTGGGGCTTATGCTGATGTAAGGGATTCCAGTTATTCAAATGCTACTGCCATTGGTGCAAGATCTGCCGTGAATTGCAATAATTGTTTAGTGTTGGGATCAGTGAATGGTATAAATGGAGCTACCTCCAATGTGAATGTTGGAATTGGAACAACTAATCCAATTGTACCACTCAATTTTTCTACTGCTTTGGGTGATAAGATCGCACTCTGGAGCAATGGGACCACACATTACGGGTTTGGAATACAGCCCTCCCTGTTACAGGTTTATACAGAATACAATGGTGCTGATATTGCCTTTGGTTATGGTAACAGTGCTGCTTTTACAGAAAATGTAAGGTTTAGAGGGAATGGATTTGTAGGGATAGGAGTATACCCGGTAGCAAAATTACAAATTTCCGGAAGTGAGACTTCTACCCATGGTCTGGCTGCTGCCATACAATTAAGAAATACAGCTTCTGCTAATAGCTGGACCCTCCGTGCAGGAGCCACAGGTACCGCCACCCCGGTTGATGGATTCAGCATTGGAGATAATACTGCTTACCGTTTAGTGATCAACAGTGCAGGTAATGTAGGAATTAACACCCCAACGCCAGCTGCTATGCTGGATGTGGCTGGTAATGCAGCAGTCAGTACAAATCTTACTGTTCAAAGCGGTATGGGCATCATCCGAAATATCAGTGGCATTCAATTAAAAAAATTAAGTACAGCAGTCCCGGTTAATGTAAGCCTTCCTCCCAGTATGTATTCTACATTTACTGTTACATGGCCCCAGATTTTTAGCGTGGGAAGTATAGAAGCCTATGTAGGGAATGTTATATCTGGTAGTTTCTTTAATGAAGTCATCATGTCAGTTACTTCAGTAACCACGACCGGTGCAGTTTTACATGTATATAATCCCACAAGCTCACAATGGCCTTTAAATTATACAGTGAATGTAATCGCCATTGGCCCACAATAAACCTCCCACGTTTTGGCGATATAAATAACCAGATATTTACTTCATATTTGGAGACAAATGTTTTTTATGAAAAAAATAACCGGGCTGCTGATCTGTATATTACTGCTGCAACATTTTTCTGCAAGGGCACAATCCTTTGCTATCAATACTGATGGAACGCCTGCTGACGCCAGTGCTTTGCTGGATATAAAATCCACTAATAAAGGATTGCTGATACCAAGGTTAACGGCAGCACAAAAAACAGGTATTTCATTACCGGCCACGGGCTTACTGATATATCAAACGGATGGCACCATGGGTTTGTATGTAAATAATGGAACGCCGGCTGTTCCAAACTGGCAGTTGGTTACCTCATCATCCAATGCCTGGGGATTAACGGGTAATGCCGGCACCATCGATGGCACAAATTTTATTGGCACTACGGATAATATTCCGCTCATCATAAAAGTAAACAATCAAAAATCCGGTAGGATAGACCCCACCGCAGGAAATAATTTTTTCGGCTATCAAAGCGGCTTTTTTACCAATACAGGCGTAGGCAATGCTGCTTTCGGACACCAGAATTTATTCGTCAATACTGCAGGCAGTAATAATACTTCCATGGGCCGGCAGGCACTTTACTTTAATACCAACGGCAATAGTAATACGGCATTGGGCTATGCTGCTACTATCAACAATACCGTTGGTAGTAATAATACCTCACTGGGATTTTATTCATTGTACAATAATGTAGCCGGCAGCAATGCCATTGCCATTGGCTACCAGGCCATGTTATACGCAAATAATACGGCCACCCCTTTTACCAATTATAATATGGCCATTGGTTACGAAGCATTAAAGGGCTCTGCTGTTGCTGCTGCCAATACCGGAAATTATAATACAGCTTTAGGTTACCAAACGCTTTGGAGTAATACAACGGGCAATCATAATAATGCAATTGGTAATGCTGCCCTGTATTCAAACACAACCGGTAGCTGGAATACGGCAACGGGCGATAGTGCATTATTTCATAACACCACCGGTGGATGGAATATAGCAAATGGTTATAATGCGCTTAATGCAAATACAACAGGTGATGGGAATGTTGCCGTTGGAATAAATGCATTATACAAAAACACTTCCGGGGCAAGTAATGTTGCCATTGGCGTAAGTGCATTAACAAACAATACAACCGGTTGGCATAATGCTGCATATGGCTCTGGGTCTCTTTGGTCAAATACCATAGGTGGAGATAATTCTGCAATTGGACTAAACAGCATGATGATGAATACAACCGGAAATGGTAATGCTGCACTGGGAACTTATGCCCTTGAATTCAACACAACAGGAAATGCTAATACAGCCATTGGCTATTATGCCAATTCTTACAATATGACTGGTTCTGGTAATACCACTCTGGGAAGTTATACGATTTACAATAGTTCAGTAGGAAGCAATGGAACGGCCATTGGATTTGAGGCAATGATGAATTCAAACCCAACTACAACTCCTTTTATAAATTATAATGTTGCAGTGGGATATCAGTCACTGATGGGTTCTGCTATTCCGGCAAATAATACCGGCAATTGGAATACTGCACTCGGTTATCAAGCACTGTTGGGGAATACAACAGGTTATCGTAGTACTGCAGTTGGAACTCATTCAATGTATATGAACACGACCGGCTATTTTAATACCGCTTTAGGAAATGCTTCACTTTATTATAATACTGCCGGAAACAATAACACAGCTCTGGGTTATTCGACGCTTGTTATGAATAATGCTAATAATAATGTAGCCGTAGGAAATTTATCAATGTATTATAACATATATGGTCTTTCAAATACAGCAGTAGGCTATCAGGCATTGTACAATAATAATAGTGGAAATAATAATATTGCCATAGGTAATTATTCCCTTTCGTACAATGTTTTTGGGTCAAATAATACGGCTTTAGGCGATAGTTCCAATGTGATGATAAATAATCTGACCAATGCCACGGCCATCGGTTCAAAATCAACAGTTAATTGCAGCAATTGTTTAGTGTTGGGGTCGGTAAATGGTTATAATGGTGCTGGTACTAGTGTAAATGTTGGAATAGGAGAAGTAACTCCAACAGTACCCCTCAATTTTGCATCTACCCTGGGCGATAAGATCGCATTGTGGGGTAATGGCAGCAATCATTACGGGTTGGGTATTCAACCATCCCTGTTGCAATTATATACATTGGATGCAAGTAATGATATTGCCTTTGGATATGGCAGTAGTGCTGCCTTTACAGAAAATGTGAGGATTAAGGGAAACGGAACCACTGTTACTAAAGGATTACAAGTAAGTAGTAACGGAACCGTATTTACAAAAATGCAGAGCGGCACACTATATATTGGCCCA
>CANKNL010000165.1 GCA_947483345.1 Chitinophagaceae bacterium
AACGGATTCAGGTTATAATAATTTGGTCCGCCGGAGCAGGCATCGCTGTTAATAGCAAATACAAAATAATAGTAGAGGGTTGAGCTAAGTAAACCTGAGTTTACAAAACTGGTGCTGGTACCATAGTTTACTACATTACCTCCACCAAAGGCTGTGCCTATTGCATAGGCTGTTCCATCAACAGGCGATGCTGATAAAGTAGATGAAGTACTTCTAACTACCATATATTCATCCGCAACTGCGGCTGTAAAATCAATTGTAATTGTTGTTGGGGTTGGGGTTAAAATTAAGTTAGATGGCTGAGATACTGGTTCGCTACATGGTGGCGCTACAGTACCATTATAAGCAATGGTGAAATCATCAATTGCAAGTCCATCGTCTGCACTGGTGGCATTCAGGTCATTCCAACGGAGCCAGAAACCCGATCCGTCAGCAATACTTAATCCTGTTATCGTAAAACTATTGATCACAGTTCTGTTAGGAGCTACATTTCCATTGAGTGCACCAACAGTTCCAGTTGTAACCGGGGCTATAAAATCAAGGTTATTCTCATCAGTCCAGATTCCAGTTGATAATGAACTGGCATCCAGACTGTATTGAAAATCCATTTGGTCAACCCTGCTAAGAGTTCCAAGTCGCCATTGCTCACCTGTATAATTAATTGTAATAGAAGTGATGGTAGACCCGGAATTATTTACGAATTGTACACCTATAGTTGGAATTAAGCTTCCTGATTGTATTCCTCCAAAAGCCCTGTCAGTAGAAGAAGCGGCGCCATAGCTATAAGTATTTCCACTATTTGTTGATCCAATATCAGCAGCGTATAACCCGTTTGCTCCGCTTCCTGTCTCCAAAAAGGCCCATCCGGCAGGAACGCTGCTGTTTGTAGTACCGGTATTTGCAAGAGTATTAAAATCCTGGCTATAAGGTGTTGCCAGGTTTGAGATACTTATTTGGGCATTTAAAATAAAGCAACTAAAAATCGGGAGAACTATAAAGAGTACTTTTCTTATCATTCGGTTTTTGAATTATTGGTCACAAATTTATCTAATAACAATTTGAAAGAGAGAATTAATTTATCAACAAAAAAGCCCGCCAAATATACACTTGGGGGCTTTTAATAATATAAATTAAAGAATTACTTTGCTTGCGTATTCACTCTTTTAGCCAGCTTGCTTTTTAAATTGGCAGCTTTGTTCTTATGGATGGTACCACGCTTGGCCAATTTATCTATCATAGCCGCCACTTTTGGGAATGCTTCGGTTGCAGCCGCTTTTTCGCTTGCTTTTAAATCACGAATGGCGTTACGGGTTGTTTTACCATAATAACGGTTACGTTCGTTACGCTTTGCACTTTGTCTTACATCTTTTTTGGTCGCTGCATGATTTGCCATGAAAATCTATTTTTTGGGCTGCAAAGATAGGGGAATACATCTTAAATTGACAAATGGTTTCGGAATAATTTTTTAATAACCCTTGTATTTCTTTAATTTGAATTAAAAACAAGCTTATGAACAGGTCTATTTTACTGATTTTGCACGTTATTTCTCTTGTATTACTGGGTTTTGGATGGGTACTCAATGTGTTGCACATCGACATATCTGTTCATTATATTGTAGATTTTAACCTGTTCAGTGAAAAAAGAAGTGTTCTCGGGATGCTAGACAAATTATGGACAGATAGAAATTACTGGCCTTTTTTGCTCATATTCCTATTTGGTATTATTGTGCCATTATTAAAATCAGGCATTCTGTTTTATCTTTTACTCGTAAAAAATCCTCATCCCAAATGGCAGCGCCTAGTTAGTGCCGTTAGTAAATGGGCTATGGCGGATGTATTTGCCATTAGTATTTTTGTGGCTTTTTTAGGTGCCAATGCTATGGAAAACACCAAGGCCATTTTGCAGCCTGGCTTTTATTATTTTTCGGGATATGTAATTTTAAGCGGTCTCGTTGCCCTGCTTTGCGGACAATGGCTTTCAAAATCCACAACAAATAATGGTTAATTAACCGATATTTGCAGCCCATTTCAGCATCATTTATAAATGGGATACTGCCTTATTCCTTTTTATTGCTTTGATGAAAAGACATAAAAAGAGCAAATTGATATTTGCCAATAAAGCACATCGACATATTTAAACTGGGTACAAAACAAGGTCTACATTTTTATGAAGGATTTTCAATACATCACCAATGCTCATCCGGGTTATATAGAAGGGTTATATACTGATTTTGTTAAAGATCCAAACAGTGTGGATCTAGACATGCGTCAATTTTTTGAAGGGTTTGATTTTGCGGTTAACCACGCCATTACAAATACCATGGCCCCAAAAGAGACCGGTTTAACCGTTTCGGCAAATCAACTGGATAAAGAATTTGGCGTTTTCCGATTAATCAGGGCATATAGAAAAAAGGGGCATTTGGTTGCTAAAACAAATCCAATCCGCGAAAGAAAAGACCGATATGCCAAACTTGAACTTTCGAATTTTGGATTAACGGATGCCGACCTAACCGTGCATTTTGAATCCGGGAAATTTGTTGGACTTGGTAATGCGTCGTTGCAAAACATCTTAACGCATTTGCAAAAATGCTATACCAGCCATGTAGGTGTGCAGGTAGGCTATATTAATGATCAGGAAAAACTGGATTGGCTGACCAATGCCATTGAGCAAACTTTAATAAAGCCTGTTCCATTACAGCAGAAAAAAAGGATTTTACAAAAACTGAATGAGGGGGTGATGTTTGAAAAGTTTTTGCATACCAAATACATCGGTCAAAAACGGTTTTCACTGGAAGGTGGAGAAACAGCCATTGCAGCATTGGATACCATCATCAATACGGCTGCAAATCATGGCGTTGAAGAAGTTGTGATTGGCATGGCACATCGCGGAAGACTGAATGTTTTAGCCAATATTATGGGTAAAACCTATCAGCAGATTTTTAGTGAGTTTGAAGGATCCAGTATGCCCGATACAACCATGGGCAGCGGCGATGTAAAATACCATTTAGGATTTGGCAGTGATGTGCAAACAGCTGATGGCAAAAAAATACATGTCAAATTAAGTCCTAACCCATCACACCTGGAAGCCGTTGATCCCCTGGTTATTGGCTTTGCCAGAAGTAAAGCGGATATTTTATACAACAGTGATTATGATAAGATTTGCCCTGTACTGATACATGGAGATGCCTCTATTGCCGGCCAGGGTGTAGTTTACGAGGTTTTGCAAATGAGCAGACTGGAAGGGTATTATACCGGGGGAACCATTCATTTCGTTATCAATAATCAAATAGGTTTTACAACTGATTTTGATGATGCCCGGAGTGCTGATTATTGTACATCCATTGCCGCCATGGTGCATGCTCCGGTCTTTCATATTAATGGCGATGATGCCGAAGCCGTTGTAAAAGCTTGTGAAATAGCCACACTTTACCGGCAAACGTTTAACAGCGATATTTTTATTGACATGGTTTGCTACCGTAAACACGGGCATAATGAAGGGGATGAGCCTAAGTTTACACAGCCACAGTTATATGCCCTCATTGATAAACATCTCAATCCAAGAGAAGTATACACACAGTTTTTAATTCAAAACGGTGAGCCGGATGCACAGGCACTGGCGAGGGAAATGGAACAGCATTTTTTAGCGGAATTACAGGAACGGTTAGACGAAGTAAAACAAAATCCCTTGCCTTACAGCTACCAGCCACCTGAACTGGTTTGGAAAAGTTTACGTAAGGCCCTTGCAGCCGATTTTGAAGGGTCTCCTGGTACCGCTATCAGCAGTGATGTGTTTACCTTGTTATTTGAAGGACTCATGCGATGGCCGGCTAATTTTAAGCCACTTCGTAAAGTTGAAAAACTGGTCAACGATAAACTCAAACTATTCTACGATGAAAATAAAATTGACTGGGCAACTGCTGAGTTGATGGCATATGGCAGTTTATTGGTAGAGGGCAAAGATGTGCGTATGAGCGGGCAGGATGTAAAACGTGGTACTTTCAGTCACCGGCACTCTACCTTGTATGATGAAAATACAAATGAGGAATATAACAGGCTGAATCATTTTACAAAAACACAATCACCATTCCGTATTTATAATTCTTTATTGAGCGAATATGCCGTACTTGGTTTTGAATATGGTTATGCCATGGCCAATCCCAATGCATTGGTGATATGGGAAGCACAGTTTGGCGATTTTTGCAATGGCGCCCAAACCATTGTTGACCAGTTTATAACAACCGCTGAAACCAAGTGGCAACGCATGAATGGCCTGGTACTATTACTTCCACATGGTTACGAAGGGCAGGGGCCAGAGCACAGCAGTGCCCGAATGGAGCGCTTTTTGCAAATGTGCGGGGAATTGAATTTTGTGGTATCGAATGTTACAACGGCATCAAATTTTTTCCATTTACTTCGTCGGCAAATGGCCTGGCCTTTCCGCAAACCATTAGTCAACTTTTCGCCTAAAGCCAACTTGCGTCACGCAGGAAGCTATAGTGAAAAGGATGAATTTACAAATGGCAGATTTAAAGAAGTGCTGGATGATGTAACGATAGTGGATGCCGCCAACATTAAAAAAGTTTTATGTTGCAGTGGGAAGATTTATTTCGATCTGGCCGAACGTCAGCAAAAAGAAAAGCGCACTGATGTGGCTATTATCAGGCTGGAACAAATTCATCCCTTACCACAGAAACAACTGGATGAGTTGTATAAAAAATACAGTAAAGCCATCTGGTACTGGGTGCAGGAAGAACCACTAAATATGGGCGCTGCCACATTTTTAAGAATGAACTTGAAAAATATCAATTTCTATATCATCAGCCGGCAACTGAGTGCAGCAACAGCTACCGGTTACAATAAAGTACATGTAAAAGAGCAGGAACAAATAGTAGACATGGCTTTCAACATGTAGTCATTACCTATTTGCCAAACGGAAATGACCCTAATAAAAACAATCAGCGTTTAAAAATAAATATGTCATGTTTAATTCGTTAAGTGAAAAATTAGAATCGGCCTTTAAGAACATAAAGGGACAGGCCAGGATCAGTGAACTCAATATTGCCAATACCGTTAAAGATATTCGCCGGGCTTTGGTAGATGCCGATGTCAATTATAAAATTGCTAAAGAGTTTACCGATAGGGTAAAAGAAAAAGCCTTAGGTGCAAATGTGTTAACTGCCGTAAGTCCGGGCCAAACCATGGTTAAAATTGTACAGGATGAACTGACAGAATTGATGGGAGGTTCCGAAAGTGAATTTAATATCAGCGGTAATCCGGCCATCATTTTAATAGCAGGTTTACAAGGCAGTGGTAAAACAACTTTCAGTGGTAAGCTGGCCAATTATCTTAAAACCAAAAAAGGTAAATCACCATTGCTTGTGGCAGCCGATGTATACAGGCCTGCTGCAATTGATCAACTGGAAGTTTTGGGCGGGCAAATTGATGTACCTGTTTACAGTGAAAGAGACAATACAGATGTTGTAGCCATCGTTCAAAATGCCATTAAAGAAGCCAGATCTAAAAATAAAAATGTACTCATTATTGATACTGCCGGCCGTTTGGCTGTGGATGAAGTGATGATGACCGAAGTGGCTAATATTAAATCGGCTATTGATCCCCAGGAGATATTATTTGTTGTGGATAGTATGACCGGACAGGATGCCGTTAATACAGCGGCTGCTTTTAATGAGCGACTGGATTTTAGTGGTGTTGTACTTACTAAATTAGATGGTGATACCAGAGGTGGGGCAGCTTTATCTATTAAATATACCGTAAACAAACCCATTAAATTTGCCAGTAATGGCGAAAAAATGGATGCGTTGGATGTTTTTTATCCCGACAGGATGGCCCAGCGGATTTTGGGAATGGGAGATATTGTTAGCCTGGTAGAAAAAGCGCAGGAACAGTTTGATGAAAAAGAAGCAGCCCGGCTTGAAAAAAAAATACGTAAAAATCAATTTGATTTTGAAGATTTTAAAACGCAGCTTCAGCAGATTAAAAAGATGGGTAATATTAAAGATCTGATGGGCATGATACCCGGTGTAGGCAAGCAGTTAAAGGATGTGGATGTAAATGATGATTCATTCAAAGGTATTGAGGCTATGATTAACTCTATGACCATGCAGGAAAGGCGTAATCCTGATGTGATCAATCCCAACCGTAAACTCAGAATTGCCAAGGGGGCCGGAAAAGATATTGCCGAATTAAATGCCTTTTTAAAACAGTTTGAACAGATGAAAGGGATGATGAAAATGATGAATAAAATGCCTAAGGGGATGTTGCCGGGTATGGGTAAAAGGTAGTCGTTTAACTTCAATATTTATTATTCCAGTCTTTTAGGTTGCATTTATTTTAACTTTAAAGCAGAAAATATTTATTTAAAGGCAACCCGACCTGAGAGATTGGCGTATGATGTATAACCAAATTTGTAAACGGACATATTATAAAACTGAAAGTTTTGTCAGACAGACCAGATCTGTTACATATTATCCAGGGTTGTGTAAAAGCAGAAAGGGATAGCCAAAAATTATTTTATCAATTATATTATGGCTACTCAATGGGTATTTGTATGCGTTATTGTACCAATCCGGACGATGCAGCTGAAATAACAAATGATGGTTTTTTAAAAATATTCCGGGCACTTGCCACTTTTAACCCTCATTACACCGATATAGAAGCCTCGCTTAAAGGCTGGATGAAACGGATCATGATCAACACGGCTATTGATCGATTACGAAAAAATAATCAACACTTTCTTGTTGCTGAAATTTTCGATAATCATTTTAA
>CANKNL010000166.1 GCA_947483345.1 Chitinophagaceae bacterium
GTGCCTATGTTATTTGTAAAAAATAATCCTGGCCAGTTTATCTGGCAGAGCAACCGGGATGGTTGGAACCATTTATACCTGTATGATGTAAATGGACAATTAGTTAAGCAACTAACCAAAGGCAATTGGGAAGTCATTGATGTAAAAGGTTTTGATGCCAAAGGAGAAAATTTATTTTATGTATCTACTGAAGAATCACCAATCACAAAAAATAGTTACCAGCTAAATTTAAAAACGGGGATATCAAAAAGACTCACTATTGTATCTGGTGTGCATACGACACAGGTAAGTACCGATGGCAGTACCATCATTGACAATTACAACAGCAATGGTAATCCCAGAACCATACAGCTTATTGAAACCAAAACAGCAAGCTCAAAATTATTACTGCAGTCTGCTAATCCTATTGCCGATTATGCCATGGGCAAACTCAGCATCTTTACCATAAAAAATAATAATGGAGATGATCTGTATTGCAGAATGTTTCAACCCATTAATTTCGACAGTACAAAAAAATACCCGGTCATTGTGTATTGGTATGGAGGCCCGCATGCGCAAATGATCTTAAACGGATGGAACGGCGGTGCAGGCGATTACTGGTTTCAATATATGGCTGAAAGGGGATATGTAGTTTTTACCATTGATACAAGAGGAAGCGATAACCGCGGTAAAGCATTTGAACAAACCATATTTCGTAAAGCAGGTGAGGTTCAAATGGAAGACATGATGAGTGGCATACAGTATTTAACGGCATTGCCCTATGTTGATAAAGCTAATATGGGGTTATTTGGTTGGAGTTACGGGGGCTTTATGACCACCGATTTTGTGCTCAATCATCCGGGTATATTTAAAGCTGCCGTAGCCGGCGGGCCGGTTATGGACTGGACGTATTATGAAATCATGTATGGCGAACGGTATATGGATACACCTGCAGAAAACCCGGAAGGCTATCAAGCCAGCAATTTAATAAAGCAGGCAGGTAAATTAAAAGATAAATTATTGTTGATACATGGTATGCAGGATCCTGTGGTGGTACAGCAACATTCTGTAAATTTTGTAAAAGCCTGTGTTGATGCCGGTGTACAGGTAGACTATATGGTCTATCCGGGGCACGAACATAATGTGATTGGTAAAAACAGGGCACATCTGTATCAGAAAGTAACCGATTATTTTATGCAGTATTTAAAATGAAATGGGCGAAGTTGAATTCATTAAAGATAAAAAGACACTCATTATCCATGCCATAATTTGCTGTTATGGCGATGCCGCTAATGAGGATATGGCAAAATTAGTTGCAGCAGATATGGCACAGTTTTGGAATGATGCTGATGGACTGGTGAATATTAAAAAGCAAAAAATCAGGGTCAGATTTGACATTGAAGGGATTTACAATGGTAGCCTTTCCGAACTGGACGTGTACGAAAATACCAATCCGCGTGTTAACTATTTCCGCATTGAAGAATATGCCAGCGGTAATATCTCATTTGTTGATGGCATTAATTCCAACACCGGTTATTTTAAACTGGAAAATTTGTTGAATAACTCTTCTACAGCGGCACATGAATTTGGCCATACCATTGGTCTGGATCATCCGCATAAACTGGACATCAGGGGAGAAGGCATACCGGGTATCATGTATCCGAGAGGAACCTGGGTTGATCCACAGTTTCAATATTATCCCAACGTAGCACCGGGTGAAAAAGGCGGAACCCTTAATCCTTTTAACAGACAGGTTTTACAACAAGATATTGAAAACCTGCGTTTGCATAAACTTGAATTTGATCAAAACGGATTTGCTGTAATTGGCGGTTTTACCTCAGTTTGGCACGATAAACAGCTTCCTGAAAAGGATTGACAAAATTCAATTATCTTCATTGTCATTTATATATTGATCTATGGCAATACTACACATTGATAATCTTACAAAAAATTATAAATCAGTTAAAGCACTTGACCGGGTTAGTTTTACTGTACCGGCAAAAACAGTTTTTGGTATTTTGGGGCCCAATGGCAGCGGAAAAACCACCTTACTGGGTATTGTGATGGATGTGATCAAAGCATCTGCTGGCACTTATACCTGGGCGGGTAATGAAGGATCTGCAAATGATTTTAGAAAAAAAATTGGAACCCTGTTGGAAACACCTAATTTTTATCATTACCTCACTGCCGAAAAAAATTTGCAGATAGCTGCTAAAATCAAAGGCAGAGGAGAAGCCGATATAGAAAAGGTTTTAAAAATTGTAAATCTTTACGAACGTAAGGATTCTAAATTCAATACTTTTTCGCTGGGTATGAAACAACGTCTGGCCATTGCTTCAGCCCTCTTAGGCGATCCTGATATTTTAGTCTTTGATGAACCTACAAATGGCTTGGATCCTGCCGGTATTGCTGAGATCAGGGAGTTGATAAAAGAATTATATAAAGGCGGAAAGACCATTATTATGGCCAGCCATATACTGGATGAAGTAGAAAAAGTTTGTACCCATGTGGCCATTATTCAAAAGGGTATTTTAAAAACCGTAGGCTCTGTTGCTGATCTGATGAATACCTCAGCAGTTAATGCAGATGTAAATTGTTTAATTGAACTAAGTGCGGCAGATAATGCTACATTAAAAAACATACTGCAACAATTGGAAGGCATAGCTTCTATAACCGAAGTTGATAGTGATTTACATATTGCCTGCAACGATAAAATTACCGGGGAAACGCTTAACCGGTTTTGCTTTGATAAGGGCATTACACTTAATAAATTACATGTAAAACGAAAAACACTGGAAACCAGATTTTTGGAAATTACCGGAAAGCAAAGCGATAAATAAAATTCTTTACAATTATATTTTATAAAATGATCAAACTTTTAAAAATAGAGTGGCTTAAAATAAAAAGTTATACCGGGTTTATCCTGTTGTCTTCATTTTTCGCCCTGGGTGTGGTTACCAGTAACTATATCGTTTTTATGTTTAAGAAAAATGTACTGGATAAAGTAAAAGCATCTGAACTGTTATTTTCAGGCTCGCCATTTGATTTTGATATGGTGTGGAAAACCGTAAGCTATTACAGCAGTTATTTTTTAATGTTGCCTGCACTATTACTGGTCATTTTAATGTCGAATGAATTTAGTTACAAAACACACCGGCAAAATATTATCGATGGCTGGAGCCGGTTCGAATTTTTAAAAGTAAAATTGGCTCTGGCATTGGTTTTTGCACTGGCCAGTACATTGGTTGTGATCATGACGGCATTGGTTTTTGGAGCCACATCCGGTTCTCCTTTTTCAGTAAATGGTTTTGAAAATATAGGTTACTTTTTATTAAAGGCCGTAACGTATAATATGATCGCTATATTGATATCTTTACTCACTAAAAAATCAGGCGTTGCTATAGCCTTGTTTTTCATCTATACCATCTTTGAAAATGGGGTGTCTTTATTATTATTTTTTCTGGCCGTAAAACTCAAAAAAGACAATCATCTGGACCTGGGAAATCTGGGTAATTATTTGCCTATGAATGCATCGGACGGTTTACTTACATCGCCATTTGAGCAATTCTCGGGTATGGCCAGAAATATTATTCCGGCAGACAATAATAAACTGGTGCTGGCCTGTGCACTGATCTATATCGTTATATTTTATTTCTGGAGTAAAAGAAAAATGATGCGGTCCGATCTCTGATTTATTTTTTAATCAGGTTTACCAATGCCTGTTCAATCGTGTTATAATTAAACTGAAAATGCGTATCCATTATTTTTTTGCAGCTCACGGTAGTGCTTTTTAAAATCTCAATACTCCGTTCCCCCATCATCCATTTTAAAACAAAGGCGGGCACATAAATGGGCAAATAAAATTTGCCATTCATCGCTTTGGCTAATGTAAGCGTAAGCTCTTTATTACTTACCGGAGAGGGCGAAACCGCATTGTATATACCCTGCAAGGCATCATTTTCAATGGCCTCTGTAAATAGCCGGCAAAGATCATCAATATGAATCCAGCTAATCAGTTGTTTACCGTTGCCTAAAATAGCGGCTGCGCCAAATTTAATGGGTTTTTTAAATTCGGCCAAAGCTCCGCCATCATTACTGAGTACGATCCCGATCCTGCATATCACTAAGCGAATACCCAGGCTTGTAACGGGTTCAATACCAGCTTCCCAAAGTTTGCAGGTGTTACCTAAAAAGCTGTGATCAAACTCATCTGTTTCAATAAAAGGTTTAACCGGTGACTGATCTGCACCATACCAACCTATGGCACTGGCACTAACAACCGTTTTTACTTTGCAGGCATTATTTTTTAACATGTCAAGCAGTAAGCGGCTACTGTCTGTACGACTTTCCACAATCTCTTTTTGATAGGCCGGGGTCCATTTTTTTGAAACAACTCCTGCCCCTGCCAAATGCACAATATGGTCTGCTTGTTGTACTGCAGCCAAATCAATTTGCTGTTTTTTTACATGCCAATAGGCATAACTCAAATTGGCAATAGCGGGCTTGCTGTTTAAGCTTCGGCTGAGTATGATCACTTTATATCCCTTTGCCAGTAAAGCAACAGATAAGGCTTTACCTACCAAACCGCTACCACCTGTTATTAAAACCGTTTGCATGGTATAAAAATTTTTAACGCTTTATGTAATAACAAAAATCAGCACATCTTGTTTGGTGTAATGTACATTCATTGGCTTTTATATCGTAATTTTAATTGTAAAGTTTTAAACGCATGAACCGAATTTATCATCTCCTTTTCGTGCTCCTCTTTGTTGCACCCTTGTCGCTATGTGCCCAAACTGTTACCATCTCTGATTATGAAAGAGAAGATACCCGCGATATAAATTTTGACATCATCGGGAAAATCAATAATCATATTCTGGTGTATAAAAATATCCGCTCAAATCATAAAATAAATATTTTTGATAAGGATATGAATACCCTTGAAACGGTAAGGCTTGATTTTATACCAGAACGGACTTTCAATATTGATTTTATCCTTTATCCCGATTTTTTTTACATGATCTACCAATATCAGAAAGGTAGTATTCTGCATTGTATGGCTGTAAAAATGAATGCCCAGGCTCAAAAAATAACTGACCCTGTTGAGTTAGATACTACCCGCATTCCGGTGATGTCTGAAAACAAGATTTACAGTACCATTTATAGTGAAGACCGGAAAAAGATCATGATCTTCAAAATTCAAACCCGGTATCAGAAATTCAATATGCAAACCCTGCTGTTTGATGATGCGTTGAAGCTGATCAATAAAAACAGGCATCTGATCGATTATAATGAAAGAAAAGAGAGCTATGATAATTTTCTGTTAGGCAATGATGGCTATTTGGTTTTCACCTATGCCAAACAATCGGGCAACAGGGATAACAGTGATGGGCTTGGGTTGGTGATAAAGGCACCGCTTCAAAATTCATTTTCTTATCAGGATATTGAATTAAATGAAAAATACATTGATGAGGTAAAACTTAAAATAGATAACCGCAATAACCGGGTCATCGTCAATACCTTCTACTATCAAAAAAACAGGGGCAGTATAGAAGGCTTGTTTACCTTTATTTGGGATAAGGCTAACGGTAAAACATATGCATCGCAGTTTACAGCATTAAATGATTCATTGCGTGCCGAAGCCAAAACCAGTGGCCTGTTACGGTTTGCTTTAGATGAATTCTTTATCCGGCAAATCATTGTAAAGGCGGATGGCGGATTTATTTTAACAGCTGAAGATTTTACCAGCGATAAACGGGGTAATAATGATTTTAACCGATATGATTATTTGTACAATCCATATGCGCTTTCTTCGGGTAATTATTATTACAATCCGTATACCGGTTATTACAGGCCGCTAAACAGCTATAATAACCAAAGCATCAGATATTATTACGATAATATCATGATACTGAGTATTAGTAAAACCGGACAGTTAGACTGGAGCAAAGTTGTACATAAAAGTCAGTTTGATGATAATGAAGAAAATTTTCTTTCTTTTTCAACAATGACCTCGGGCAGTGAAATTCATTTTTTATTTAATGAAGATAGAAAATATCAGGTCGTTTCTGATCAGGGTATTTCAGCGGATGGAACCATAAAAAGATATGCCACATTAAAAAGTCCGCAAAAAGGGTACGAATTTATGCCAAGCCTGAGTAAACAGGTGGGTTCTAATCAAATGATCATTCCCTGTACATACCGCAACAATATTTGCTTTGCTAAAGTTGAATTTTAGCCAAATATTAAAATGGTCATGCGCTTGCTATAATCAGTTTTCTTCAAGTAATAATAATTGCTCATTTTTGCCGGGTAATATCAACCTACACAATAACCCAATTTATAGTGACCGGAACTTTTAAAGCTAATAATTCGTATAACAATTTATTATTGTTAGTCTATGGCATTTTGCTAAAGTTTCCCATGTTTCTGCATCCTAAAGTTCCACAACAACAACAAATAGATGGTTTTTTATACCGCGAATTTTTACTGATACTCAAGCCCATTGGAAATAGTTTGCCAGTCATTTATGCGGTATTGACCTTTGTACTATTATATACGCAGGCTATTTATTTCAATAAACTGGTCAATGAGCAGCGAATCATGCATCGGCCAAACTACCTTACCGGTATGAGTTATCTGCTCATCACGTCACTTTTTATAGAATGGAATGTTTTATCCTCACCGTTAATTATTAATAGTTTATTAATTTGGGTTTGGTCAAAAATGAGTGGACTTTATAGTAA
>CANKNL010000167.1 GCA_947483345.1 Chitinophagaceae bacterium
CATATTAACAAAATAAGCCAATGTGATACTTGTTAAAACAAATGATCCGGCAACAGCACGAACAATTCTTTCTCTCATATTTTTAATTTTTATAAGTTACAGATTTGATTTTTCAACTGGAACAATAAATGCCCTTATAGGAAATTTTGTTTCGCTTTCGCGATTAAACTGATTGATCAGTTCCATCCCATGAGCTGCCGCTTCACTACCAGTAAAACTGAATAACACCAATGAATCAAATTTCTCATCGCCGCTGGCAAACCAGTCTGCCAGTATATCCGGCGTTTGGCTGTCCTTAAAGCCTGTTACATCCGTTACACTAAAAACAGTGATTTGGGCCTGTTTAAATATTTTAATCACGTCTTCCTGGTATTCCTTTAAACAGGTTATGATAAATAATTTCATGATAACAATTTTAAATTATTTGATTGGATATTTTTTACGCATCATTTTATAATACAATAAAGGCACAACAAGCAAGGTTAAAAATGTTGACGTGATCGTTCCGCCCATTAGGGAAATGGCCAATCCCTGAAAAATAGGGTCAAACAGAATGATCACCGCACCCAATGCCACAGCACCGGCCGTTAATAAAATAGGCGTTGTTCTAACGGCACCTGCTTCTATGATGGCCTGCTTTAAAGGCACTTCCTCTTTTAAACGGATATTTATAAAATCTATCAGTAATACTGAGTTTCGGACCATTACGCCGGCCAGTGCAATAAAGCCAATCATAGAGGTTGCTGTAAAATAGGCACCCAGCATCCAGTGTCCCAAAATTATACCTACCAATGATAATGGAATAGCAGCAAGCATCACCAAGGGCACAGTAAAATTTTGAAACCAACCCACAATTAAAATATAGATCAATAAAATTACCACGGCAAAAGCAATGCCCAAATCTCTGAATACTTCATACGTGATCTGCCATTCGCCATCCCACTTTAGTGAATAGTTATCTTCCAGTTCTGGTTGATGGGTATATTCTTCCTTTAATGTATACCCTTTAGGAACCTCTATTGTTTTTAAACTATCTGAAATATCTGCAATGGCATAAGATGGACTTTCCAGATCACCAGACATGTCTGCCAGAACATACACCACTTCTTTTTGATTTTTACGGTAAATATTTTTGGGTTTTACCTGTCGTGTTATGGTAACCAAATCACGTACCGGAACAGCATTTCCTTGTATGCCGGTAATTTTAAGATCAAGCAAATCTTCGATGCTGGCTTTATCCTCATCACTTAGCTGCAGCCTGATAAAAGTTTGATTATAGGATGCCGGTTGATAAACATGACCTACAGACATTCCTGATAAAGCAGCATTTATTGTGGCCGTTACCTGTGCTGTAGCTACCCCATAACGCATGGCTTTTTCTTTATCAACCGCAATATGATATTCTGGCTGATCCGCCTCTACCATCCAATCGGCATCCACTACACCTGTTGTTTTATTAAAACGGGCTTTGATCTGTTCTGCAATTTTTATCTGTTCATTATAGTCGGGGCCATATACTTCCGCAACCAATGTGGACAAGACCGGAGGACCGGGTGGTACTTCTACAATTTTTACATTGGCATTGTATTTTTTTGCAATAGCCTGAATAGGCTCCCGCATTTGTTTGGCTATGCCGTGGCTCTGAATACGCCGCTTCCCTTTATCAACCAAATTAACCTGTATGTCGGCTACATGATCTCCCCTGCGCAGGTCATAATGCCTTACCAACCCATTAAAACTTATAGGGGCCGATGTTCCGATATAAGCCTGGTAGTTTTCAACCAGTGGTTGTTGAGAAATATAATCTGCAATATCTTTTGTAACAGCCTGTGTTTTTTCCAATGTAGTTCCTTCCGGCATATCAATCACCACCTGGAATTCATTCTTATTATCGAAAGGCAACATTTTTAATGCCACTGATTTGGTATAAAATAACATCATAGACCCCAACAGAATAATCACGATGCTTGTTATAAATGTCCAGCGCTTTAAACGGCTCTCCAGCAAAGGATTAATAAAAGCACGGTATATTTTATATATCCTGCTTTGTTCCAGTATATGTGGTTTGTTTTCTTTATGCTGACTTCCTTTCTTTTCTTTTTCACGAAGAAAAATATAACCGAGGTATGGGGTTAAAGTCAATGCAACAATCAATGATAACATCATGGCAATAGATGCTCCAATGGGCATCGGGCTCATATAAGGCCCCATCATACCGGATACAAATGCCATTGGCAAAACTGCTGCCACTACAGTAAGCGTTGCCAGTATAGTAGGGTTTCCCACTTCATTAATGGCATATAACGCTGCCTGCAGGGGTGGCAATTTTTTCATTTTAAAATGCCGGTGCATATTCTCTGCTATGATTATGGAATCATCAACCACAATACCTGTAATAAAAACCAATGCAAAAAGGGTTATTCGGTTAAGCGTATAATCCATAAAGTAATAACTGAACAGTGTAAGCGCAAAGGTTACCGGCACCGATAAAAATACAACCAACCCGCCACGCCAACCCATGGCCAGCATTACAAATAAGGTAACCACCACAATAGCTATAAATAAATGCAGCAGCAATTCCGATACTTTATCTGATGCCGTTTCGCCATAATTTCTTGATACGGTCAACTGCACATCACCTGGTAATAATTCTCTTTTTAAGTGTTCAACCTTTTCCAGTATCTGCTCAGATAATTGCATCGCATCTGCGCCTCTTTTCTTGGCAACCGATAAAGTAACAGCTGCATAACTTGATCTGTATACAGTTGCTTTTGCTGTATCGGCTTTACCATATCCAAACAATACATACTGATTGGGTGTTTCGGGGCCGTCTTCAATAACCGCAACCTGTTTAAGATATACGGGCTGTTGTTGATTGATGCCTACAACTAAATTTGCCACATCATCAGCCGTATTTAAAAAATTACCGGTTTCAACAGAAAAGGCCGTATCCTTTTGCAATAAATGGCCACTTTGAGTTTGCATATTACTGCCCTGAATCTGTTTACCGATGGATAAGAAATCAATATGATTTTCAGCCATTTTATTTTTATCCAGCAAAACTTTTACTTCACGGCTTCGGCCTCCCAAAATATTGATATCCGACACGTTGGCTATTTTTTTAATCTCATTCGTTAGTGCCTGCCCGATCTGTTTCAAACGATAGTCATCGTATTTTTCACTCCATAATGTTAAACCCAAAACAGGCACATCATCTATGGCCCTTGTTTTGATCAATGGAAGCGTAACACCCTGCGGCATTTTATCCATGTTCTTCATTATCTCACTGTATAATTTCACCAACGACCTTTCTATATCTTCTCCAACATAAAACTGAACAATGATCATGGCCTGACCTTTCATGGAAGTTGAATACACATACTCAACACCCTTTACATTTGAGATCATTTTTTCCAGCGGAGCAGCTACTTTCGTTTCCACATCTTTTGGTTCAGCGCCGGGATAGCCGATAAAAATATCGGCCATCGGCACTTTTATTTGAGGTTCTTCTTCTCTTGGTATTAAAAATGTACTGTAACCGCCTATCAATAAAAAGGCGATCATTAACAATATGGTTAACTTAGATTGTATAAATGCTTTTGCGATATTACCTGAAAAACCATTCTTCATTTGCTTGTATTATTTGTTCACTAATTAGATTTACCGGCACCTGTACGGCCATTTAATATTGTTGCTAACTTATATTGTACGTTTTTAATTTTAGTAAAAGGATAAACCAATCTAACTTGTACGACGGCCATTTTTTCTGCTTACTTTATTTTAACCGGAGCGCCGTTATATAACTTTCCATCGGCACTTAATATAAATTGTTCATTCTTTTCTAAACCGGTTAACACTTCTACCTGTTCACCAAATGTTTTACCCAACCGTACCCAACGTAACAAAGCCGTACTATTACTACTTATTGTGTATAACCCGGTTAACTGGTCTTTGTGCTCAATGCTTTGCAATGGAATCATGACAGTGGTATGCTCATTCACTTTTACCGCGATATTTGTTTTAAGTGGTACCGAAACATTGGCATACATGCCTGCGTATAAACCCGGCTTGTCCTTATCCGGAATGCTGACTTTAATAATATATTGTCCGCCGGTGAATTGTGACGATTCATTAATTTGGTTAATAGTTCCCTGTATTGTTTTATTTATGGCACTAATTGTAATAGTCGCATTAGCGCCCTGCTTTATCTGGCTTATCCTGTTTTCGGGAACCGATGCACTCACCTGGTAACTTCCACTTTGTTCAATTGTTAATAGGGGCATCCCCGGATTTGCCATACTGCCAGCGTCGGCCAATTTTTGAGTAACCGTTCCGGAAAAAGGTGCCGTTAACCTGGTATAACTGAGTTGGGCGTTTATTTCATTGCGCATTTGCTGTGCACCAGAAAGTCGTGCTTTTGCAGCATTGTATTGCAGTGTAACATTATCCAATTCTTTTGCCGTAGCACTTTGCTGGTCGTACAAAACTGTAAAGCGGTCGAGATCTTTTTTTGCATTTTTAACATGGGCATCTGCTTCTGCAATCATGGCGTCAACCTGTCCGCGCTTTGCCAGTATATCCTGGTTGCTGATAGTCGCTAACAATTGTCCCTTGTTTACATGATCCCCAACATTAACCTTTAACATCGTAATAAATCCCATCACCCGGGTACTGATGTTGGCTAACAGTGATGACTCAACCTGACCGGTGATATTTAATCCGGATTGTTCATCTGAAGATGGCACAGAAACTGTAACCATAATAGCGTCATCAGTATTTGGCCTGATCTCTTTTTTATTTCCGGAAGAACAGGCACTCAATACCAATAACCCAATACCACCTACTAATTGAACTGTTCTTTTTGCATGAATAAGTATGCGCATATTCTTTATGATTTATTTATTATTTGATGAGGTTAAAAATTGTATGTACGCCTTGGTCACATTAGTAGTATACACAGCCTGAACCAATGCAAATTTTTGCTGGGATAATTGTGTGGCCGCCATCAGTACATCCGTTGTATTTACCAATCCCTGTTGGTAACGGTTTTGTAAGATCTGCAATACTTCCGATGCCTGTTCTATAGCCGCCTTTTGTTGCTTCATATCAAACTGTGCATCTGAAAGGTCCCGGTAAACTTTATTCAGTTCCAGCTGGCTTTGTTCCTGTTGCTGATGTAGTTGCGCTTTTAATTTATCGCGCTCCAGTTTTTGAGTAATGATATTGTTTTTTGTTTTGTTCCCTTTAAAAATATCCCAGGAAAGCTGTACGCCTGCCATCCAGGCATTGGCGCCAAAACCAAACATACGACTGTCGTTTAGCTGGTAACTGCCAAATGCATTCAACTTCGGCAGGTAGCTTTTCTTACTTGCTTTTATCATCAGTTCTGAAACTTCAATGGCTTTTTGCATGGCCATAAAATCGGCACGAGCCGGATTGATCTTTAACTCCGAAGCAACAACAGGGTTTATGGTTTGAGCGTTTGTATCAACCGTATAAATAACAGTTGTTTCCACCCCCATTAACAGGCTTAAATAGTCTGAAGCGTTTTGTATAGTAGTCTTTGCTTTTGCCATATTAGTTTCAATAGTTGTAACCCGCAGATGGGCATTCAGTACATCTGATTTTTGAATTAATCCCTGCTTAAAATGATTAGTTGTAAAGGTGTAAACAGATTGGGTTGTTTTTAATGCCTCGTTTAATACATCCACGGCATCATAAGCCAATTGTATTTGCAAATAAGCTTTCTGTACTTCCAGTACCAGGTATTCTTTGGTGCGTTGTGTTTTATAATTGTACAAATCAGTTTGCCGGTCAGCAGCCATTCGTTTATACATCAGCTCAAAATTGATCAATGGCTGTTGCAATTCCAGTTTAGTTGTAAAATCTGAAGTGCCAGATGGATGGTTTAAAAGATCAGGATTAAAATCATTTTGTGTAATTGATTTTTGCTGCAGTTTAAAACCAAAAGCATGTAGCGGATTATTGGTACCAAGTGCAGAATAGCTAAACCCAACCTGCGGTAAAAAAATGGCATCGGTTTCTTTATATGCCGAAACAGCAATCCTTTCATCCAGTTTGGCCAGTTGAACCGCTGTATTATTTTTGAGTGTAGCTGTTAGTGCCTCTTCCAGGCTTATATGTGTAGCTGTGCCTTGTGCCTTAACACCCGCCATGGGCGAAAACAAGATTGTACAGAAAATAATTTTTAAAAGAAGTCTATTTATCCCGCTCATTAATTTATAATTTGACGCAAAAATAACTGCATCAAAAGCTGAACACGGTAACATTTGTCACTTAAAAAACCAACAGGCAAATCGGTGGTTCTAAAGATATTTATATAAGCGAAGAACAATCGGAATAAAAAAAGCTGAATATCCAATACGGGTAGATATTCAGCCTAATAAAATTAAATTTCATTTTTCAACTATGCTACAAAACGCCGTACCGTTTCCCAGGTACCCCCATTAATGACATTGGTGAAACCGTTTTGCTGTAAGATGGTTTTAGCCTGGCTGCTTCTGCCACCACTGCGGCAAAATACAATAATATTTTTTTTGTTTTTAAATTTGGCTAACTGTGTTTGAACCTTATCCACCGGTATATTTACCGAGCCTTTTACATGCCCTTCGGCAAATTCACCGGCTGTTCTTACATCTACCAAAAAAGCACCTTCATCAATAA
>CANKNL010000168.1 GCA_947483345.1 Chitinophagaceae bacterium
TTAGGAAAGTATTTAATACTAAAAAAGCCATACTCTAACCGGATAAACTTTATTCTTCAAAATAGACCCGTTTTACGCGTTGAGATATCCCTGTTAGTATTTCGTAAGGAATGCTTTGGGCCAATATAGCCAATTCACTAACCGGTAATTCAGCTCCGAAAACAATCACTTCATCGCCTTCCTGTACGTCTACACCGGTAATATCCAGCATTGTCATGTCCATACAGATCTGGCCAATGACCGGTACAGCCTGTCCTTTAATCAACATTTTACCAATACCATTACTTAATAACCGGGGATAACCATCGGCATAGCCAATTCTTACTGTAGCAATAACAGAATCCGTTGCTGCAATCCCTTTTCTGCTATAGCCAATACTTTCACCCTTTTTAACATGTTTTATTTGAGAAATGGTGGTTTTTAAAGTTGTCACATTTTTTAACAACTTCTGAATCGTGGGGTCAGCATCAATGCCATACAAACCGATCCCTAAACGAATCATATCAAGTTGTAGATTTTTGTGCCGGTGTATAGCAGATGTATTGGCGATATGGCGAACAAATGAATAGCCGGTACTTTTTTGAATCTGCTCACAGCCAAGTAAAAAAGCGTTGGCCTGTGTATTTGTAAATTCATCATGCAGTACCGAATCGCTTGCGGCCAAATGAGAAAAAACCGATTGTATTTTAAAAACTGATGATGCTTTTAATCTGTCGCACAAAGCAGCCATATCCTTTTTTTCAAAACCAAGGCGTCGCATGCCCGTATCCAGTTTAATATGAACCGGGTAATGATTAATGCCGGCTTTTTTTAAATAATTTTCGAATGAGGTTAATATGCCGAATGAAAATAATTCAGGCTCCAGGTCATACTGTACCAATACATCGTAAGTGATTTCTTCGGCATTCATAACCATAACAGGCAAGCTAATGCCTGCTTTACGTAACTCCACACCTTCATCAGCATAAGCTACAGCCAGGTAATCTACCTGATGAAACTGCAGCAGATTGGCAATTTCAAAACTGCCACTGCCATAGCTAAAAGCCTTTACCATAGCCATTAATTTAACACCCGGATTAAGCAGATGCTGATAGGCATTTAAATTATGCGTAACGGCATTGAGATTTATTTCCAATACAGTTTGATGAATTTTTTCTTCCAGCAAATGGCTAATCTGTTCAAATTCAAAAAGCCTGGCACCCTTTAATAAGATGGTTTCATTATAAAAATGCTGGCTGTAAAACTGTTGTTTAAATTCGGCTGTGGATGGAAAGAAAACAGTTTCTTCAATATGTTTAAAAGCATTTTTTTGTTTACCAATCTCGGGGCCAATGCCAATGAAACGGTTAATATTTTTTTGTTCCAAAATATCCGCCACATCAGCATATAGCTCTCCGCTACTTTTACCCGATTGTAAAATATCGCTTAAAATTAAAGTCCGCTTGTTGTGTTGTTTTTGTTGCTTTAAAAAATCGAGTGCAATGGTCAGTGAATTAATATCAGCACTATAACTGTCATTTATTACCGAACAGTTGTTAACCCCCTGTTTTAATTCAAGTCGCATCTCCACAGGCTTTAAATGCGGCATGAGTGCTGCAATTTTTTTTTCAGTAAACCCCAAATACAATAAAACACAACAACACGTTATGGCATTTTCCACAGCTGCCACATCTGTAAATGGAATGCTAAAAACAATGGGTTGTTCTTTCCATTGTGTTGTAATTACGGTTTGCCCATTGTCCTTTTCTGTTGAGATTAGCTGCAGTGCTGCTGATTCTTTTTTACTCCAGTTGATTAATTCAAAGTGATCGCCGGCACGTACATTGTTCTTAAAAGAATTTACGGCTTCATTCATATCCGGATCATCTGCATTATAAATTAACACGTCGCTGTTAACAAACAGTTTCAGTTTCTCATTTATTTTCTGGCGGATATTTAGAAACCCTTCTCCATGAGCTTCACCAATGCTGGTGAAAATGCCAATGGTTGGTGCAATAATTTTTGCCAGATGCTGCATTTCATCGGGCTGAGATATGCCGGCTTCAAAAATACCAAGGCTGTGAACAGCGTTCATTTGCCAAACACTTAACGGCACCCCGATCTGTGAATTATAACTTTTAGGACTGCGCACGATATTATAATCTGATTGCAGCAATTGGTAAAGCCATTCTTTTACCATGGTTTTTCCATTGCTGCCTGTAATACCGATGACAGGTATGGTAAATTGCCGGCGATGAAATGCAGTCAGTAAATGCAAGGCCTGCAAAACATCTGTAACCTGTAAAAATGTGGCTTCAGAAAAGGCAATCGTCTCTGATTCTGTAAAACTTTCATCCACAACAAAACAGCTAACCGCCTTGTGGAAAAGCTCTTCAATAAATAATTTTCCTTTTCTGCGCTGTCCGTTCAAAGCAAAAAAAATAGAAGTGGAAGGGAATAATAATTTTCGGCTATCGAGTAAAATGTGTTCAATGCGGCCCTCTCCATTTTTTGAGCTTGTGTTAGCTTTAATGATGGAAGCTATTTGAGAAATTTGATACATATGAAATTGATTATCCGTTTTGCCTATTCCTTAATATCTTCCGGAACCCCTTTACGCTGATGATAGATTGAATAAAAAATAGAACCTGAAATACATACTACTATAACCAGTAAGGAAACCCAAACCGGTAAATGAATCCATTTATCAGCCAGCATTTTTGCACCAATAAACAATAATACTATGGCAATGCCCTGTTGCAGAAAATCAAATTTACTTGCTGCCCCTCTTAATAAAAAGAAAAGGCTGCGTAAACCAAGTACAGCAAAAATATTTGAAGAATAAATTAAAAGTTTTTTTTCGGGATCGGGGATAATAGAAAACACAGCAGGTATAGAATCTACAGCAAAGACTATATCTATAAGGCCAAGCATAACCACCACCACCGCCAAATTGGTAAAATACGCTTTGTTGTTATGCATAATAATAAACCGGCCCTTTGCTTCTACATGTGTTATGCGCATGAATTTTTTCATGATGCGGTAAGCCCAGCTTTTCTCTGGATTAAATTCAGCTTCATGTTTATTGCTGTACATTTTAATACCCGTAAATAAAAGAAATACTCCAAAAATAGTCATCACCCAATCAAATCTGGCAACCAATTCGCTACCCAGTGCAATAAAAATAATACGAAAAACAATGGCCATTAAAATACCCAAGAGTAACACCCTGGAATAATTCTTTGGTTCTACTTTAAAAAAAGCGAAGATAATGATGAAAACAAAAATGTTATCAATGGAGAGTGACCACTCCAATAAATAAGCCGACATGTAGGACAGCGCATCTTCTTTACCATGCCCCCCGGCATTTTCAAATAAAATAAATCCACAAAAGGCAATGGAAAGAAAAACCCAGAAAATGGTTTGCAACAGTGCCGCCTTTAAACTTACAACCTGGTTCTTTTTACTAAGCAGACCAAGATCAAAAATCAATGCCAGTATAATGACCCCACTGAAAACAATATATATCAACTGCGTTTTGTCCATGTTAACTAATTGTGTATTTTCTTTTTCTTACAAATTGATAAACTAACCCAAATACAATGACCAGTAAAACCGGGGCCAGTATATTGATTAGCTGCCAGAAACTTTTTTGTGCCTCAACTTTTTTCTTATCCAGCAAGCGTAAGGTATAATCCTTTGCTTTTGCCTCGCTGAGGTTAGAGGTATTGATGAGATAATCGAGACAATTTTGTAAAAAATCTTTGTTGGCAAATACAAACTCCTGCTTAGATCCAAAGGTAAATGGATTCATGCCCATGGGAATGGCCTGATTCCCTTTTACAACAGAATTTAAAACAATATCGCCATCAGCTACAACAATCATTTTATTATCGGCCAGGCATTTCGACATAAAAACCGCACCCATGTTTTGTAAAGAATCGGACATGGCCTGAGATAACCGGTTAGAGAAAAGTGATTGAAATTTTCCTTCGAGCAACACCGCTACCGGTATATTTGATTTTTTAAATTTTTCATTTTCCGGGGCATTCACATTTTCCAAAACGCTTATCAATGCAGGTGTTGCAATGCTTCGCGCATTTGATGATGAACTTAATAAAATAGTCTTTTTAATGCCTTCGCTTTCCACTGTGTCAATGGAGTTTACAAACCTGCCGCTCACAAAGCCCAGGTTCTTATTAATGATATGATTTGATTGGGTTTCAAAAACCGGGAAATAATTCCAGGGCAATAATTCAAACTGCCCGTTACCGCTGACATCAAAAGGCAAAAAATCGCATTGCAGATCCATTACGAGATCTGCATTAATCCGCACCCCATATCTAAACAATAGGTCGTTAAGTTGCAACCCTCTGTCATAAGCAACTACTTCTCCTTTGTTAGTTTGCAAACTGTCAAGCTCTGCATTCAGTTTGTCGATGAAGAAAATGATCTTACCACCATTCATGACATACTGATCAAGCTTTAATTTAGCGTCATCCGAAAAAGCTGCGCCAGGTTTAACTATGAACAGCACTTTAAATTCTTTTGGAATAGCAGGTTGTGTATTGGGATTAATGGTATAAAACTGATAGTCCTGTTGTAACGTATTTTTCACAAGATCTTCTACAGCATAACCGGTGGGTTCGCCATTACCAACGGTATAACCTATAACTGGTTTTTCCTTTTGTAGAAGTTTGTCAATGGCATTGATGAAATTGAATTCCATCATCGCTTCTGCGCTGTTGATTTCGGGATAAGTAATGGCTTTGGTTTTACCCTGGTAAAGCATTACCGGCAAAACTTTATCTTTGTAATGAACAAAGGCTACAGGGTAGATATTTTGCTGTTGCTGACCTTCTTTTATCTGCGAAGTTAAATTGATTGGGAAAAAACCTAGTGCGCTTAGGCTGTCAGACCAAAGTACATTTGTGTCATCAACAGTTTGTTCTGGGGCAATGAATCTGTATTGTAATTTGATACCAGCAATCTCTTTAAATTCACTTAGTATATCGTTAGTGCTAATGGCTAATTTTTTAAACCCGCTGGGGAATTCACCTTTTAAAAAAACATCAACCTGCACTACATCATCCAGTTTCTGCAAAACTTTTATTGTTGCTGTTGAAAGCGTAAATCTTTTTTCATTGGTAAAATCTATACGGGTATGATATAATGATGCCAGCCAGTTAATTGCAAAAAAAGCCATTAAGGTTATCAAAAACCATAATTTACTTTTCCATATTTTATTAATCCTTCTTTTCATTTTCGTATTATTCTTCGCAACTTACGCTCCTTTGGAAAGAGAGCGGGGAGGCTTATTTTTTATGGAGATTTTTTACCGTTGTCAATAAGAAAACAAAGATTAAACTGATAAAATAAACCAGGTCTCTGCTGTCAAGCACCCCACGGCTGATACTTCTATAATGAAAATCAATACCCAGCATTTCTATATAATAATCAAACCCATTTACAAAAACGGGCAGTTTACTTAATGCATTAAATCCAAAATAGATGATCAAACAGCTGAATGCACTTATTAAAAAAGCAACGACAGCATTATTGGTAAATCCGCTGCAACATAAGCCAATGGCTGCAAATACAGCTGCCAATAAAACCAACCCGATATAACTTCCCAATATACCACCTGTATCCACTCCGCCGGCTGCACTTAAAACTTTAATGGTAATTATATATAAGAGAGTAGGTAAAATGGCCAGTAACAATATGATCAAAACTGACACATATTTACCGGCAACAATTTGCCATGAAGTCAGTGGTTTTGTTTTTAAAATTTCGAAGGTGCCTGTTTTAAATTCATCTGCCAGTGAACGCATGGTAATGGCAGGCACCAAAAACATAAATATCCAGGGGGCCAGTTCAAAAAATTTATCGAGTGAGGCATAGCCAAATTCAAAAATGCTGCTATCATTAAGCATAAACAGAAATACCCCATTAATCAATAAAAAAAAGATAATGGCAATATAACCTGTTAAATTGCTGAAAAACTGATTGAGTTCTTTTTTACAAATGCTCCACATGAATTTTAAAATTGCTGCAATTTACTATATAACAGGTTAAAATAATCTTAATAACGGGGTATTTCGCAATATATGATGCAGCAAATTCTTAAACGATATTGTCATTCTATATACAGAAAGCTTTTTTTTAATCTTAGATTTAAAAAAAGTGAATTTCATTTAAAATATAGCTGTCAAAACTAACTGTTTCCCAATACCAAGTGCAACCTCTGTCTTTTTTAAAGGCAGAGGTTTTTATATCGGTATATTAAAAAACATACCTAATCATCGTATTTCCATTAAAGGCAATAAATTTTTTATTCTTTTTATGGATTTTGATTAACCCGGCATCTAAGCAAAAATTATTATTATGAAACAAATACTACTGCTGCTTTTTGTCTGTACGGTATCAACACATTTGATAGCACAAGATACCAAAGCCCAAAAGGCTGAAACAAAATCAAAATCAGATTTACCAGTTAATGACCTTATACCACCACCTCCTCCTCCTCCACCTCCACCTCCACCTCCACCTCCACCTCCGCCGCCGCCGCCGCCACCGCCGCCAGCTCCACCTGTAGCACCGGTAACTCCTGCATTAGCAGTACCGCCTGTGCCACCAGTACCACCTGTGCCGCCGGTTCCACCTGTAAAAAATGAGTTTTAATATTTGTAAAAAAA
>CANKNL010000169.1 GCA_947483345.1 Chitinophagaceae bacterium
GGCTTAATGCCCGTGTGCTTTTTAAAAGCAGTAGAAAAATGGGAGATAGATGAATAGCCCAGCAACATAGAAACTTCTGTTACACTCAGGCCTTTATCGTACAATAAATATTTGGCATGTTCCATTCTTTGACTTTGATAAAAATCAAAAATGGTGGTACCAAAAATTTCTTTAAAGCCTTTCTTTAAATAGCATTCATTGATGGCCACCTTGCGGCTGAGCGCTTTGATGGTTATGGGTTCGCCAATATGCTGCAATAAAACTTCCCGGGCTTTAATGATCTTTTCCCGGTCTTCGGCATTTTGTAAAAACTTGCAGGTAAATGCCGTATCCTTATCCTCGCCCAACATGCAATCGAGACTGTACAACAGCAAAATTTGTGTTTGGGCATTGATAAAAATATTTTCCCGGGTATCTGTATAGGTATGATTCAACAATGCTTCAATAGCCATTCTTGTTTTACCACATAAAGGCAGTTGTTTGCTGAAAGGGGTGTTGTGTTTAAAAGCAAGTACATGCTCTGTTAAATTGTTTTCGGTACTGTTATTGGTAAACTGGGTTAAGTAATTGGGTTTAAAACTAAAGCTTAATACATCTACACTATCTACTTTTTCAATACAGCTTTTGCTGGTATTGAATTTACAAAAATCGCATTCGGTTTGTTTTTGCCTGCAGTACACATTGCCGCTGACACAAAATTTAAGTTCGAGATAATTGGCAGCAGGATTATTTTTTTCAACATGGTAAATGATGATGCCGGTATCATCAATACTCCATTGTGGCTGTTTCCGGTAACGGTTAATGGTGTAATGCACCGATCCGGGTACAATGCGATCAACATGCATCAATACATCCAGATCCTCCTGTAACAGGGGTTGTTTGTGTGCAATAGTTAATATATCTGTTTGAATAGCCATTAAAAAATTCCCAACAAAGGTACAAAATAATGTTTAAACATTGGAGAGCGGGTATACCGCTGGCCAGGTTTGAACAGTTCGTAAATAGGTATTGCACTTCATTTTTTAGCCTTTTGCTGCTAAAAAAGGAAGAAGTCAGGGTAAAAAATCAACCTAAAATAAACCCTCAATTATTACCTAAAACGCCTGTTTTTTCGTACCTTCGCCCGAATCTTGATTTTACCGATTAAAAGAGATTTTGAACGACAATATGAGTACAGATTTAGAAGCAGTTCCAGCACCCGCCAACAGTGGTTATGGCGCAGACAGTATCCAGGTTTTAGAAGGCTTAGAAGCGGTTCGTAAAAGGCCAGCCATGTATATTGGCGATATTGGTGTAAAAGGGTTACATCACCTCGTTTACGAAGTGGTAGATAATTCAATAGATGAAGCGCTTGCCGGCCATTGTAAAAATATTACCGTAACCATCAATGTAGATAATTCCATCATGGTAGAAGATGATGGCCGTGGAATTCCAACAGGATTGCATACCAAAGAAAACAGAAGTGCCCTTGAAGTGGTCATGACGGTTTTGCATGCCGGAGGAAAATTTGATAAAGACTCCTATAAGGTTTCAGGCGGATTACATGGGGTGGGCGTAAGTTGTGTAAATGCCTTGAGTAGTAAATTGCATGTTGTAGTAAATAGGGATGGCAAATCTTTTGAACAGGAATATGCAAAAGGAATTCCGCAATACCCGGTAAGGGAAACCGGTATATCTGACAAGCATGGTACTACAGTAACATTCTGGCCCGATCTGTCGATCTTTATCACCAGTGTTTACAACCGCGAAATATTAGAAGCACGTTTAAGAGAGCTTTCTTTTTTGAACAGAAAAATTAATATCAATATTATTGACCTGCGCGAAACTGATGATGATGGCAAACATTACACCAAAACATTTTATAGTGAAGGTGGTATTGTAGAGTTTGTAGAAATGCTGGACAAAAATGCCAATCGTAATCCATTATTACCTACTGTAATTTACTGCGATGGTCATGATGTGGCCAGTAACGTAATGGTAGAAGTAGCCATGATCTATAATACCGGTTACCAGGAACATCTTTTCAGCTATGTCAATAATATTAATACCATTGAAGGTGGTACACATGTTGCGGGCTTCCGTAGATCCATAACCCGGGTTTTTAAAAGTTATGGTGAAAAGGAAGGGATGTTTGAAAAAGCCAAAGTAGAGATTGAAGGTGATGATTTTCGTGAAGGATTGAGTGCCATCATCTCGGTTAAAGTACCCGAACCCCAGTTTGAAGGTCAAACTAAAACCAAATTAGGTAACAATGAAGTAATGGGCGTTGTAGATTCTACTTTAAGCAGGGTATTAACTGCTTATTTGGAAGAGAACCCTAAAGATGCTAAAACCATCATTCAAAAGGTGATACTTGCTGCACAGGCAAGGGCGGCGGCTAAAAAAGCAAGGGAGATGGTGCAGCGTAAAAGTGTACTAACAGGTGGTGGTTTGCCTGGTAAGTTAGCTGATTGCAGTGAAAAAGATCCTCACCGTTGTGAGTTGTACCTGGTAGAAGGGGACTCGGCAGGTGGTACTGCAAAGCAAGGCAGGGATAGAAGTTACCAGGCCATACTTCCTTTACGGGGTAAGATCCTGAATGTGGAAAAAGCCATGGAGCATAAAATATACGATAATGAAGAGATACGAAATATGTTTACTGCCCTGGGTGTAAAGATTGGAACACCCGATGATCCTAAGGCATTGGATTTATCAAAACTGCGCTACCATAAATTGATCATCATGACCGATGCCGATGTGGATGGAAGCCATATTGCTACTTTGATTCTAACATTCATCTTCAGGTATATGAAAGAACTGGTGGAGCAAGGATATGTTTTTATAGCCCAACCCCCATTATACCTTGTTAAAAAAGGTAAAGATCAGGCCTATGCCTGGAATGATGAAGAACGTAAGCTGCTTATTAAACAATTTGGACAAGGGAAGGACGAAAGTGTAAATACACAACGTTACAAAGGTTTGGGAGAAATGAATGCTGAACAGCTTTGGGAAACCACCATGAATCCGGAAACACGTACTTTAAAACAGGTGACCATTGAAAGCTCTGCCGAAGCAGATCGGGTGTTTAGTATGTTGATGGGCGACGAGGTTCCGCCACGCCGTGAATTCATAGAAACACATGCTAAATATGCAAAGATTGATGTGTAAAAAGTGATTTTTCAAGCTAAAATCCTACTTTTTTAAAATTTTTATTAATATATTTTATCACAATCTGAAGGGGCATTTAGCCCCTTTTTTAATGCGATAGCCGGCTTGCCTGAATATTTTGGATTATTTTTTTCAGTTTAAGCTAAAGTGTTGGCTGTAAAGACTTATAAGCTATCTGAAGCTGGTATTAAAAGTGATAACCTGTAAAAAACAACCAGTATTACTATTCAATAATGATAATTTAGGATGGGGATAACCTTAACTTGACAAGCTGTTTTCAAGCTAGATCAAGCTTAGGATTTTTGCCAAAACCAATAATTATAGTAGCTTGTAACTTGTTCTTATGTAAGAATTCGCCTTCAGGCATTTTTTTACACCCATATTTACTAACCATAAATTTTTAAAAATGTCAAAAATGTTAACAGCCTATTGCATGAAAACAAAGGAAAAAAATGTTCCTATGCAGGATGCAGTAATAACTAAAACTTCCCGTGGTGGCTATATGGCCCAGGGTAACGACGGAAAAGGTAATAAAATGACCACCATGCTTAGCGAAGCTACCGCATTGGAAGCCGTTAAAAATGGCGTGGCTAAAAAAGCCTGGTAAATTTTTAACCTCAAATTATTAAGGTCATTCACAAAAGTGGATGGCCTTTTTTTATTTATTTATATTATTAAATAATATCATGGTTTGATTAAATGTGCTAATTTTAGAAATAGTCTTTTACTCTATACCTCTTATATGAAAAAGTTTACACTAATCATTTCGTTTCTTATTTTTAATGGTGTCTTACGGGCACAGGATAAACTCCCTTCTTTTGGAAAAATTGATAAAGCCGACCTGGAGATCACGGACTGTGATTTTGATCCCGGTGCAGAAGCATTTGTATTGATTGATCTTAGCAGTATTGAATTTAATTATTTCCCCAATATTGGATGGGTTAGTGAAACGAATTACCGTGTGAGAATTAAAGTGCTAAAGGAAAAAGCGGTAAACAGGGCACAGATAAAACTGAGATTTCGCTCAGAAAATAGACGGGAAGAGATTACAAATGTTAAGGGTGTTTCATTTAACCTGGGTACCAATGGACATATTGAGGAATCTGAATTGGAGAAAAGATCAGTTTACGAAAAGGAAATTAATAAGGAGTTTACCGAAATTTCTTTTGCCATGCCTAATGTAAGGATAGGTAGTGTTTTTGAATACCGGTATAAACTGATTCGGAAATCATATAGTTATATTCCATCCTGGAACTTCCAGCAAAGAATTCCAGTAAGGTATAGTGCTTACAATGTTATTGTACCGGAGTATTTCCAATTTACGGTTTTATCTACCCTTCGGCAAAACATGGAGAAGGGAAATGACAATTCGGGAGAGAAGGGCAGTTGGTATATGATGCATAATATAAAAGGATTAAAAGATGAACCATTTAGCTCAGGAAGAGAGGACTATTTGCAGCGAATAGAATTTCAGTTATCGTCTATCAATGCACCCGGCTATTTTCCAGAAAGTATTAGAACCACCTGGCCCAAAATAATAGATGAACTAGTAGAAGCTGAAGAATTTGGTAGTGCCTTAAAAAAGAATATAAAGGGTACTGCCGATCTGGATGTACAATTAGCTTATAATATATCTGCGAAAGAAAAAACAAGACTTATTTATAATTATGTACAGCGTAATATGCAATGGAATCAAGAGTATGGCATCATAACTTATGATGGCATTAAAAGTGCCTGGGATAAAAAAAATGGCACTTTAACGGAGATCAATTTTATTTTAATCAGCCTTTTAAAAGATGCCGGCATTAAAGCAAAGCCCCTGCTGATAAGTACAAAAGATAACGGCAAGATAAACACATTTTACCCTTTTTTAAATCAGTTTAATGGGGTTATGGTATACGTAAAAGACGGCGATGACATTTATATTATGAACGCCGCTGACAAATTTAACCCGTTTAACTTGGTGCCTTATGATGTGGCTTTTACCAATGCATTGGTAGTGGATAAAAATGGCGGCGGTATAATAGAGATAAGCTGCGATGGAAAATTCAGACATGATATATTTTTTACCTGCAGTGTAGAACCGGATGGAAAAATAACTGGCCAGACAAACATAAAAAGTGCTGGTTATGCAAGAAATGTGCGCCTGGAAGCACATCAAAAAAAAAGGATAAAGGAAATTTTAGAAGACAATAGCGGCATAAATATTAAAGTGGATTCAGTAACTGTAATTAATGAATCAAACGATACATTACCCCTGGAGCAAAGGGCAGATTTCAGCGGAAGTATACAAACAGGCGGGGACTATTCATTTTTACCTTTTAACTTATTTATGGGTTTAGGAAAAAATCTTTTTATTGATGATGACCGGGTGATGGATATTGATTTTTATTATCCCCAAACATATGTAGTAAACGGTACCTATTATTTGCCGGATGATTTTATGGTAAGTGAATTGCCTAAAAACACTAAAATGATTATGCCCGATACCGGTATAATTTTAAGTAGACGGATGCAAATAGATGGCAATATCATTTCATTTCGTTTATCAATAGAGGTTAAAGTTTTTGGTTATGCAGCCGATACGTATCCATACATAAAAGAATTTTATAAAAAAATGTATGCCATCATGGATGAAAAAATTGTTTTAAAGAAAAAATAGATCATTTTAAATGAAAAGAACCGTTATACTTTTATTATTGTTGGGAAAAGCTTTTTGTAGTCCCGCACAGATCAACATCTATTCTGCCCTTTCCATTCCCGATTCGTTGAAGAAAGATGCGGATATGGTGATACGGGAAGCGTATGTTAAACTCTCTATAAAAGATAAAAATACCGCCAGGTATGACGTTCACCAGATTATTACCGTCATGAACGAACAGGCTAAAAAATACCTTTCCTTTGTTCAGTTCTCAGATAAGTTTGATGTACTGGATGAAGCGGAAATAAAAATATTCGATCTTTTGGGTAATAAAAAAAATACCTGGACAAAAAAAGAAATGACTTCTTTAAATTATGGCGATGGCCTGGTGCCTGAGGGTAAAGTAACTTATTTTAATGTGAATGCGCCGGCATATCCTGTTACGGTGGAGTTTAATTACAGTATAAAATTTAAAGGGATATTCAGTTTGCCGTCATATGATATGCAATCGCCCTGGCAATCAGTACAGCATTCTGCTTTTGAAGTAGAAGTGCCTGCAGACCTCGGTGTTAGGTATAAACTATTAAACACTGTTATTCAGCCGGAGATTAAGCATGACGGAACTAAAATTATTTACAGATGGGAATTAAAAAATTTAATGGCTTATAAACTCGAAAAACACAGTGGCTCATCTTATTCATACGAGCCAATGGTTTTGATCGGCCCCAATAAATTTCAGTTAGACGATTATGAGGGCGATATGACCAGCTGGAAAAATTTGGGTGCATGGATTGATAATCTCTATGCTAAAACAACTGGCCTGCCGGAGGATAAAAAATCATTTTACCGGGATATGGTTAAAAATGTAAGTACTGATAAAGACA
>CANKNL010000170.1 GCA_947483345.1 Chitinophagaceae bacterium
TATAGCCAGCGAAAAAATAAAAAAAACCGATACTGATCTGTCTATACAATTAACCAAAACAAAGGATATTTTAAAGCTAATGGGAGCGCTTAAAACAAAAGATCAGATTGTTGTTGGCTTTGCACTGGAAACCAATAACGAAAAGGAAAATGCATTAAAAAAACTCTCCGCTAAAAATGCTGATTTAATGATATTGAATTCATTACAGGATGCCGGTGCGGGTTTTGGGCACGATACTAACAAAATCACTATTTTTGATAAAACCGGTAAGGCTTTTCCATTTGATATGAAATCAAAAAAAGAAGTGGCCATTGATATTGTTAATACGATCATTCAATTATTTTATGCGAAAAATTAATCTATTACTTGTTATGGTACTGGCTTTTAAAATTTCTGTAGCACAGGAATTTAAAGCCAATATAACAGTTGTCAGTAACCAGGTGGGTAATAATGTAAATCAAAATGTGTTCCGTACACTACAAACAGCCTTAAATACATTCATCAATACCCGTAAATGGACTTCAGATAATTTTCAACTGGGTGAAAGGATTGCATGTAATTTTTTATTGAATCTGCAGCCTACTGGTGACCTCAATGTTTATAATGCGTCCTTAACCATACAAGCTGCCCGACCGGTTTTTAATACCTCCTACTTATCACCCATTATTAATTTTAAAGATGATAATATCATTTTTAAATATACCGAATTTCAGCAGCTGGAATTTAACGAAAACAGGGTCTCTGGTTCAGATGCTTTAGTTTCTAATTTAACTGCCATTATTGCCTATTATGCCAATATGATATTGGCTTTTGACTATGCCTCTTTTTCACCAAGAGGCGGAGATCCTTATTTTCAAAAAGCACAGAATATTGTAAATAATGCACCTGATGGCAGAGGTATTTCGGGCTGGAAGGCCTTTGATGGGGTACGCAACCGTTATTGGCTTGTTGAAAATATGCTGAACAGCCGCTATACCATTATGCATGATGTGTATTATAATTATTACCGACTGGGCATGGATAAATTATACGAAGATGAGAATACAGCCCGGTTAGAACTGTTGAATGTTTTAAATCTGCTGAATAATTTTAATACTGATAATCCCAATAAAATGATCAATCAGTTTTTCTTTCAGGGGAAATCAAATGAACTGATTAAAATATTTTCAAAAGCGCCGCAACAGGATAAAGCAAGAGCATCGGAACTTTTACAAAGACTGGACATTACCAATGTGACCAAATACAAAGATGAATTGAAATGAACAGGAGATATATTTTTATTTTTGGGCTGGGGCTGTTAATGTCCTGTGGAAACAATGATCAATTACCTGCTGTAATTTTGAAACCCGAAAAAATGCAGGCTGTTTTGTGGGATGTCATCAAAGCCAATGCATTTACAACTGAATTTATTAAGAAAGATTCAGCAAAAGATGATGTTGAAGAAAATTTGAAATTACAAACGCAGATTTTTGCCATGCATAAAGTATCTAAAGCTGATTTTTACAATAGTTATGCTTATTACAAATCCCATACCCCATTGTTTTTAAAGATGCTTGATAGTATGGTTACGCAGGCTGAACGAAATAAAAATTTAAAAATAAGTCCTTTACAGGCCCAAAAAGATGAATAAAGTGTACAATAATGCTACCGATGCGGTAGCTGGTATTACAGATGGAGCCGTTATCATGTTGGGCGGTTTTGGTTTGTGTGGTATTCCGGAGAACAGCATTGCCGCATTGGTAAAAAGCGGGACTAAAAACCTTACCTGTATTTCAAATAACGCCGGTGTTGATGATTTTGGTATTGGCCTGATGTTGCAACAAAAACAGGTTAAAAAAATGATCTCTTCTTATGTTGGTGAGAATGCAGAATTTGAACGTCAGCTTTTAAGCGGTGAACTGGAAGTGGAATTAATTCCACAGGGCACACTGGCTACAAGGTGTATGGCTGCTGGATATGGCATGCCTGCTATCTTCACGCCTGCAGGTGTAGGTACTGAAGTAGCTGAGGGTAAAGAAATAAGGATCTTCAATGAAAAGGAGTATTTGTTAGAATATGCTTTTGATGCAGACTTCGCCATAGTAAAAGCCTGGAAGGGTGATACAGACGGTAACCTGGTCTTTAAAGATACCGCCCGTAATTTTAATCCCTTAATGGCTATGGCCGGAAAAATAACTATAGCAGAAGTGGAGGAACTTGTTGATGCAGGAGAACTGGACCCAAACCAAATTCATACACCGGGTATTTATGTACACCGTATTTTTGAGGGGAAAGATTATAAGAAGCGGATTGAGCAAAGAACAGTAAGAAAAAGCGTTTAATGGTTTACAGGTTGATAAATGAGAGTCTTAAACCTTACCTATTTTAAACCCTTAAACCCTTAAACGATTTAAACGTTTTAACTATGGCATTAACCAAAGAACAAATAGCACAACGTATTGCAAGAGAACTTAAAGATGGTTACTATGTAAATCTGGGCATCGGCATACCAACACTGGTAGCCAATTATATCCCGGCAGGCGTTAACGTGGTGTTGCAAAGTGAAAATGGATTATTAGGTATGGGGCCTTTTCCTGTGGAAGGAGAAGAAGACGCAGACCTCATCAATGCAGGAAAACAAACCATCACTACGTTACCCGGCTCTGCTTTTTTTGATAGTGCCCTGAGCTTTGGAATGATACGTGCCGGTAAGGTAGACCTGACGGTACTGGGTGCCATGGAAGTGAGTGAGCAAGGTGATATTGCCAACTGGAAAATACCGGGCAAAATGGTGAAGGGTATGGGTGGCGCGATGGACCTGGTGGCCAGTGCCAAGAATATTATTGTGGCCATGATGCATACAAACCCTAAAGGCGAAAGTAAATTGTTACCTGCCTGTACTTTGCCGCTAACAGGAAAAAATTGCATTAAAAAAGTAGTAACCGAACTGGCAGTGCTTGATATCACTCCTGATGGATTTAAATTATTAGAGAGGGCTCCCGGAGTTTCTGTGGAAGAGATTATGGCTAAAACGGCAGGGAAGTTGATTACGGAGGGGGAGATACCGGAGATGCTGTTTGATTAAAAACCTGAATAAAAAAAATCCCCGAAATTTTTCAGGGATTTTTTTTATAATCACGTTGATGATTTAAAGTTTTGGTGCCGCTTCTAAAATTTCTGCATTGGCCCCACTTGCATATTTTTCAAAATTTTTGATGAACTGGCCGGCAAGATTTTTTGCCATGGCATCATAGGCGTCTTTATCGGCCCAAGTATTGCGAGGGTTTAATATGTCTGTTGGTGTATTGGGGCATTCAGTTGGCATCATCATTCCAAATACGGGATGAGCTTCATAAGAAACATGATCCAGTTTGCCTTCCAGTGCAGCAGTAATCATTGCCCTTGTATAACTCAGTTTCATTCGGCTTCCAACACCATATGCGCCACCACTCCAGCCCGTATTTATCATCCACACATTTACATTATGCTCGTTCATTTTTTTACCCAGCATTTCGGCATACTGTGCCGGGTGTAATGGTAAAAAAGGCGCTCCAAAACAGGCGCTAAAAGTAGACTTTGGTTCGGTGATACCTGTTTCTGTTCCGGCTACTTTTGCTGTATAACCGCTAATAAACTGGTACATGGCCTGCCCGGCGGTAAGTTTGCTGATGGGAGGTAAAACACCATAAGCATCGCAGGTTAAAAAGAATAGATTCTTTGGCGTTTTGCCTATAGATGGCTCCAGCGCATTACTGATAAAAGTTAAGGGATAACTTACTCTTGTATTTTCAGTAATTTTTTTACTGCCGAAATCTATTTTATTGGTGCCTTCAATAAAAGTCACATTCTCAACCAATGCACCGGGCCTGATAGCATTGTAAATTTCAGGTTCTTTTTCTGCACTCAGGTCAATACATTTAGCATAACAACCGCCTTCAAAATTAAAAACACTGTCTCTTGTCCAGCCATGTTCATCATCACCAATTAGTTTTCTATTAGGGTCGGCACTCAGTGTGGTTTTACCGGTGCCACTTAATCCAAAAAATACAGCTGTATCGCCGTCATCACCCATATTGGCACTGCAATGCATGCTTAAAACATCAGCACGGGTTGGTAATACAAAATTCAGCATGGTAAAAATGCCTTTCTTCATTTCACCGGTATAACCTGTTCCACCAATTAAAATGGTTTTGTGTGTAAAGCTGATGATGGCAAAATTTTCAGCACGGGTGCCATCAACTGCAGGATCGGCCTTAAAACTTGGGGCCTGTATAATATGCCATTGTGGTACAAAGTTTTCGAGATCTTTTTCTTCGGGACGAATAAACATATTGTAGCAAAATAAATTGCTCCATGGATCTTCATTAATCACCCTAAGCTTGAGCCTGTATGCTTCTTCGGCACAGGCATAACAATCACGTACCCAAATTTCTTTATGACTCAGGTGTGCCAGCATTTTTTCTTTTAACTGAAAAAAGTATTTTTCCTCAATAGGAATATTAAAATCATTCCAGTGCACGGTGTTTTCTGTAAGGGCATCCTTAACCGTAAATTTGTCCTTTGGGCTACGGCCTGTGAATTTTCCGGTGTTAATTAAAAGTGCGCCTGTATCGTTTAAAACACCATCGCCACGGTTAACAGCTTGATGGGTTAATTGATCAGGACTAATTTGATAATTAATAGGTTCTGTGTGAATTAACCCCAGTTTTTTTAATGCTTCAAAAGGGACAGTAGTTGATGTTGACACTGGCATAGCATGTAATAATTTAAGATGAGCAAATCGTTGCAGCAAAGTTATGGGATTGTGGTTTTAAAAAGCTAGACTAACTAACGTATATTTAAAAATAGTAAGCTGAAAAAGGCTTATTATTTATAAATCTTAAAATTTTGTCGGTTTTATTAATTAAGTTTAAATAATACTCAATTAAATTAAATAAAATTCAGCAGGATGACTCAGCGAGTATAATAGGCGGTGCCTTTTAATGTGAAAGAATTCAGGGTATTTCCCAAAAAAAAAGACCGCATTAAAATGTATATTGCACAGTAAATAAAAATTATGAAATATCAACCACTTAATCCCGACATATTTATACAAAACCGTAAACGGTTTGTGGAAAAAATGGAAAAAAATGCCATTTCTATTTTTAACAGTAATGATGAATTACCAACCAATGGCGACCAATTGCATCGCTTTAAACAAAACGCCGATTTGTACTGGTTAACGGGAATTGAACAGGAAGACTCTATGCTGATTTTATTTCCCGATAATCCGGATGTAAAATATAGGGAGGTATTGGTTTTGGTTAGGCCAGACGAAATGAAAGAAAAATGGAATGGACACCTGTTTAGAGCCCATGAAGGCCAAGCTGTTTCCGGTATCAAAACTATTATCTGGTTAGACTCATTGGATGCCATGCTTCAACCATGGATTCATTTTGCTGATACTATTTATTTAAACACCAATGAAAATGACCGCAAAGCAAATCTTGTTCCGGTTAGGGATTACCGTTATGCCGAGATGATAAAACAACGTTTTCCGCTGCATCAGTATAAACGCAGTGCCAAAATAATGAAAGAACTCCGGGCTGTTAAAACCCCATTGGAAATTGAGGTCTTACAAAAAGCGATTGACATAACAGATATCACTTTTAGAAGGGTTATGCAACTCATAAAACCCGGCATCATGGAATACGAAATTGAAGCTGAAATTTACCATTCATTTTTATCACAAAGGGCAACAGGGCCAGGATACGGTTCTATTATCGCCAGCGGCGACAGGGCCAGGACATTGCATTACGTAGAAAACAACAGGGAATGTAAAGACGGCGAATTGATATTAATGGATTTTGGTGCAGATTATGGAGGTTACAATGCCGATCTTTCCCGTACCGTACCTGTAAATGGTAAGTTTGGACGCAGACAAAAAACAGTTTATAATGCCTGTCTGCATTTGCATCATTATGCCGCCAGTATTTTGAAACCGGGTATCAGCATTGTTGATTATACAGAAAAAATAGGGGATGAAGCAACTGTGGTTTTTCAAAAAATAGGATTACTGAGAAAATCAGATATTAAAAACGAAGACCCTGAAAACAGGGCTTACCGCAAATATCTATACCATGGCATTTCTCATCATCTTGGAATAGATGTACATGATTTAGGTACAAGAACAGCTCCGGTAAAAGCCGGTATGGTATTTACCATTGAACCGGGTATCTATATTGAAGAAGAGCAAATGGGTATCCGTATTGAAAATAATTTCTGGATAACAAGAAACGGCAATAAGGACTTGATGAAAAATATCCCTATTACGGTTGAAGAGATTGAAGCATACATGAAAAAATAATCTGAACTAATGATCAAACAGATCCCCAATTTATTTACACTGCTTAATTTAGTTTTTGGTTGCCTGGCCATAGTTGTAATCCTGCAAAATGGCATCATTATTCAGTATGCTGCAGATGGCACACAGTTAATTGATATTCCTGAAAAAATATGGATGGCATCGCTCTTTATTGGCATTGCTGCTGTAATTGATTTTCTGGACGGATTTGTTGCCAGGTTATTCAAGGCCAGTTCCGAGATGGGCAAGCAATTAGATTCACTTGCTGATGTGGTTAGTTTTGGCGTAGCACCGGCAATGATCCTTTACCAGTTTTTACGCATAA
>CANKNL010000171.1 GCA_947483345.1 Chitinophagaceae bacterium
ATACCATCTTTATCAGTATCAGGTATTGGACAACCCTGGTAACGGGCTAAACCTGGTACATCCGGACATTTATCATCAGCATCTGTAATGCCATCTCCGTCTCTGTCTGGGCAACCTTGTAAAGAAGCCAAGCCTTTAACATCAGGACATTTATCAAGTGAATCCAAAATGCCATCTCCATCTCTGTCTTTTGGTGGTTCAACAACCGGAATTGGAATAACAACCGGCACAGGTTCTTTCTTTTTGTTGATATTTGCAACCACCCCTGCGCTATGATAAAAATGATAAGAGGCATTTTCAGTAACCGGAACTCTGTATTGTGAGTTCACCATAAAAAATACGTCGTCTACAATTTTTATTTGTACACCTAAACCAAAAGGCATAAATGCACCATAATAGCCCCTGTACTTAGAAGCGCCAATACCGGCAGTTACAAAAGGATTAATATAATAGGCGTCTGACAACAATTTCAAATTAACCGTTGCAGCAGCTTCTAACAATAAACTCGGATTAGTTCTGGCCGGTTTTCCAGAAATCGGGTAATCTACAAATGTGCCGGATAAGGTTCCCACAAAATCAAGGTTATTGTTTAACCCCTGCATATAACTAACGGCCATTCCAGCAGTCATACGGTTGGTTTTGTGCCACTCTTTTGAACGAATTATACTTGATAATCCGTTAGCACGCAGATTTTGTGCAGTTCTGAAGTCATTCAAGTAAAAATGAATTCCCAAAGATGACTTCTTTTTATTTTCGCCTTGTGCAAAAGATGTTACAACCAGGCCAAAGCCTATAATTACTAATAGTATTCTCTTCATAAGTGTTAATTTTCTATATGCAACAAAAATAGTTGCTTAACTCCATATCTTAAAATAATTTACCAACATTATTCAAACTATTATTAATAAAAAAATCACTCATATATACAAAATACAGCATAATACTACTTGGCGGTTAATTTTTTATCTATTAATTCCACTTTTACCCTGGTAAGCCCCCTTGAAGTATATCCGAGTTTATTAGCTGCAGCTTTAGATAAATCTACAATTCTTTTCATTTTTGGGTGAATACGATCATTGATTTTAACAATAACTGTCCGCCCATTTCGTAAATTAGTTACCTTGATCCAGGTACCCAGAGGTAATACATTGCATGCACAGGTTAATTTTTTTTGACTGAAGATTTCACCACTCGCTGTTTTTCTACCCTCAAATTTATTGGCATAAAAACTGGCCTGCCCATAAAAAACGCGGGTTGTTTTATTCGCTTTAATGGTATTGGAAGTCGCCGTTTTTTGGGCAGACACTGTAACCTGGTACAAAACAAATACCATACTGATAAACACATAAAAAATGTGTTTTACAATTCCAGATTTATGGGTCTTTGATGTGAGGTACATAATTAAAGATACTATAAATTACTCTTTCGAAACCGTTCACTTATTTACGTAATATTTATCGATAAGCTGTTTATCTTCAACATATACGTCATCGTAAAACCTGATGCGCCCGTTTTTCCCTTCACATGAAAAATAACGGATAAACAGCGGTATATTATTTTGCACATCAATACGATGCCTTTCTTTTTTTGATATCCAGTTTTTAATAGAGTCAACTGTATATTTCAATGCCTCTTTTCGGGTACTCAACAGGCTGTCGTTAGTAGCAATAAAATAAGCCAGCTTCTCCCATTCCTGTACACGAACACATCCATGGCTTAATGCCCGGTATCCATTTTTAAAAAGGTATCGCTGGTTGGTGTCATGCAGGTAAACAGCATAAGGATTACTAAAGTTAAATTTAATAACGCCCAGTGAATTATTATCACCACTCGCCTGCATAATTTTATATGGTATCCCTCTTGCATATTTACTCCAGTTGACGGTATTAGGATCTATCACTTCACCCTTATTGTTTAATAATTTTAAACCGATCTTTGAAATATAATTTGGATTATTTTTTAATTTCGGGAGGTACTGTTTTACAATGATACTGTTTGGCACCGTCCAGGTTGGGTAGGTGATCATATCCGAAATCTTGGCATTGAGTAAAGGTGTTCTTGTTTCTGGTTTACCGCAGATCACTTTCGATTCAAACACAACGGTATCCGCATTTACCAGCCACAAATAATATCCGGGAATATTGACCCATATATAGGTTTCAGGCATTTTTTTGGGCAATTGCCTGTACTTGTCTAATGTTACTGCAATCCGCTTAAATTTTTCCACATCAGTGTTGTTCAGTGCGCTGATTAAATTTTTGCCATATTTACCATCCACCTGCAGATTTTTTTGTATCTGGTATTTTTTTATTGCGTTAATTAATCGGGTAGAATCGGGCATTACTTTTCCCGAATCGATGCAGTGGCTCTCCTGTAACCTGTTTTGTAAAGTTTTAATAAAAAACAAAGAGTCTTTGCTATCTCCTCGTTTAAATGGAAATGAGATATAGGTATATGGCTTATTGTCCATCCCGTCAACAAAATATTTAATCCCCTTTTTAAGCTCCCAGTAGCCTTTATGTTTGGGTTGAAGTGAAACCAATAATTGGCGGAACTCTTTTTTTGTCAATAACTCATTAAGTGTAATAATATATACATCGTCCTCCGAAATTGAATCGGTATTCAACGTTAAACTGTCGGGTGGAAGCCTGCCTTGTTTTAGATCTTTTATCATATGCATAAACGCATCTGTTAACAAGATCTCAGCTTTAGTCCATAAAGTTACATGCCTTCTTGTAAGGGAATCTGCATCTAAAGAGTCCTTCACTGTTTTTAAAAATAAATAATGATAATCAGTCTTAAAAAGTCCTTCATACGCTGCCTGCCCGATAAATTGAAATAAAGTATCAGCCAGTGGCAGCCATTTCCCTTTACTACTCCATACAGGTTTGTAATCAACCTGTTTATAAAATTCCGTTACAATTTGTGGACTGTTAAGTTGTGCCTGATTATCAATCTTTCCCGAATCATGTAAACAATTTATTAAAGCGATTTGTATATTTTCTGCAACCTTGCTGTCCAAAGTCATTGGATCTGAAAGAATATCTTCAATCTTTTTTTTGTCCTGATCATGGCATGACAAAAAAAATAATACTATGATACACATTGAAAAATTCCGGTACTGAATGTTCCTTTGATCCATACAACCAGGTTTATTAGGTACTCTTTGAAACTATTTTTTCAAGACGGATATCCGGGAGATTGACACGCAGCTTACAAGATAATACATCGTTTTCAAATGACACTGATTTAAGAACCCAATATATTAACAATAGCACTTTAATTTAGCTCAACAACCTGTTTGCACAGGCCGTCTCTGATTTTTTTCTAAATCCCTGACACTAAATCCCGTTGCATTTAAATGATTATAACTTAATTTTAAGCCCCAGGCAAATCTAGAAAACTAAATTATAATGAAACCCACATTAATAGAACTTTTCGAAAGAGATCTTCAAAAACTGAAAACTGAAATTAATTTATATAAAGATGAAGACCGGCTTTGGATCATACAGCCGGGCATTAGTAACAGTGCCGGAAATTTATGTCTGCACCTGATAGGCAATCTGAATCATTTTATTGGCGCCACATTAGGCCATACAGGTTATGTAAGACACAGAGCAGATGAATTCGGTTTAAAAAATATTTTACGACAGGATTTAATAATGAATATAGACAATTGTATCCTTATTGTAAAAAATACACTTGTTAAATTAACAGAAACTGATCTGGAAAAAGATTATCCGCTAGAAAAATATGGTACGGTGGTTAGTACCACCCATATGCTGTTACATGTATATGGCCATTTAAGTTATCACTTGGGACAAATCAATTATCACAGACGATTGCTGGATTAAGAAATGATACGCGGTATTTTTTGCTCAAGCAACATCAGGTCTGCTAAAACGAAAGCCGTTACGGCCTCTAAAATTACCGGCACACGTAATGCTATGCACAAATCGTGTCGTCCTTTTACAGAAAAATGCTCCACCTGATCTGTTTCAATATTTAAGGTAAGCTGCTCAATGGGCGTAGAGGATGTAGGTTTGATGGCAATACGAAAGATCAAATCATTGCCATTGGTGATGCCACCAACAATCCCTCCTGCATGGTTGGTAAACGTTTTACCGGTTTTATCTTCGATGGCATCGTTATGTGTACTGCCAAACATTTTTGCTGCTGCAAAGCCAGTCCCAAATTCAATCCCTCTTACAGCCGGTATAGCAAATACAGCATGACTGATCAAGGCTTCTGCCGAATCGAAAAAAGGTTCTCCCAATCCAACAGGCAATCCTTTTACCTTACATTCAATAATGCCGCCAACGCTATCTTTTGCCTCAAATGCTTTTTGCAGGCCTTTGTCTAAATCCGTTTCATCCGCAATTTCCAAAATTGAAGCGCTCACATCAATACCGTTCAATAATTTTTTAGCAATGACCCCTGCAGCTACTAAACAAAGGGTTAACCTACCGCTAAAATGACCGCTACCTCTGTAATCTTCATGCCCACCAAACTTTGCTGATGCAACAAAATCGGCATGGCCCGGCCTTGGTATGGCACGAAGTTTTTCATAATCAGCACTGCGTATATTATTATTTTCAAATAATATGGTTATTGGAGCGCCGGTTGTTTTGCCATTGAACAAACCCGTTTTTATTTGTGGTGTATCCTCTTCTTTTCTTGGTGTAGTGCCTTTAGCACCGGGTTTTCTTCTTTCAATATCAGCAACAAAATCCGTTACAGATAGTGGTAGCCCTGCCGGGCAGCCGTCAATAGTAAGTCCGATATAATCGCCATGCGATTCGCCAAAAAGCTGTATTCTGAATATGCGTCCGAATGCGTTCACTGTTTGATTTTTTTGTTTAACTAATTATAGTAAAGATACTTCAGCATTCAGTAATATCAAATCTTCATAAAAACCAGGATAGGATTTATTGATGGCTTCAGCGCTTTCAATAATAGTCTCTCCGTTTGCCTGTAATGCGGCAACAGCACAAGCCATTGCAATGCGGTGATCATGATGCGACTGAACAGCAGCTCCTTTAACGCCGGTGCCCCCTTCAATCATCATTAAATCATTCTGTAGCGTTATCGTTACTCCCATTTTACCAAATTCTTCCTGTAAAGTTTTTGCCCGGTTACTTTCTTTATGCATTAAGCGGCTAACCCCTTCAATTACCGTTGTGCCCTTACAAAAGCTAGCCAAAGCAACAAGCGGTGGAAACAGATCAGGGCAATCTGTTGCATTAAAATGAAAAGCCTTGCCCAGGTTGCCCAGTGGTGCATTAATGCCTATTTGTTTTTCTTCAATGGATATATTTACACCACAATCTATTAATGCTTTTAAAATGGCTTTATCGGCCTGTGTCGAAAAAATATCTAACCCTTTTACAATAATCCCACCTGCAATAGCACCCGCCACCAATAAGAAAGCAGCGCCACTCCAGTCTGCTTCAACCGTGTAGTGAATTGATTTAGGAATTAATGGGTTGATGGGTTTAATGCAGAAGGATGCATAATCAGTATGTTCAATATCGTATCCAAACTGTTTCATCATTACCAAGGTAAGATCAATATAGGGTTTGCTTTTTAAATTATGAACCGTTATGTAAACAGGTTTGGTTGCTGCTTTTCCATAGGCCATTAATAGACCCGTTAAAAACTGGGAACTTAATGAACCATCAATGGTTATATCAACAGGTTGCAAAGGTCCTTTTATTATTAAAGGCAGATAACCTTGATTAGATTGTATTGAAATACCTAATTGTGGAAATATACTGTCGAAAAAATGCATCGGTCGATTTAATAGACTACCCGTTCCATTAATCTTTATGGCTGTAGGGAATAAGGCTGCAATGGGCGCAAACATGCGGATGCCCAAACCACTTTCGCCACAATCCAATATGCCTGGCCATTGCTCTGGAGTGGCTACCAGGGGATTTTGTAATCTGCTGAATCTGGTACTCCTAATTAATAAACTACCATCGGCATTTTCAGTAACCTGGGCTCCTAAATTTTTAATGATAGCAAGTGCTGCCAGGTCATCATTACTTTTTCCTGAATTAAATAAAGTGGTTTCGGCATCTGACAGCAGTGCAAGCGCACAGGCCCTTTGCATACTGCTTTTTGATGCGGGTGCCGCAATGGTTCCTGAAATAACTGAAGGCTTAATGGTTGCGATCACTATACTATTTTTTTAAAGTGATTTTCCAGTTCGGTCAAGCTGATAAATTTCATTTCGGCATGGCCAATACTTTTTAACAGAATAAAATACAGTCCATTCCCTTTCCTTTTTTTATCCATTTTTAAAACCTCAAAAGCCTTTGCGTAATCGGTATCCACGGTAACTGGCAACTGATATGTTTCTAATAGCGCCACAATTTGGGCGGCGTCATCTGCATCCAAATTATTCAATTGAACCGATAGGTTACAGGCCGCAACCATGCCAATACTAACAGCATGGCCATGTGGCATGCCATGCAGATTTTCGATGGCATGCCCAATGGTATGACCAAAGTTTAAAAGTTTTCTTTCCCCTTTTTCAAATTCATCACTTGTTACAATCTCATTTTTCAGGGCTACATTTTTTTC
>CANKNL010000172.1 GCA_947483345.1 Chitinophagaceae bacterium
CCTAAAGCGAAACGAAAATGATTGAACTGATTTTGATTGTTACCCAAAACCAGCGGAACGTTTGTCAAACGAAAATTTTAGCAAACGAAAACTGCCACTGTGCAGATCATCAGAAAGAAAGAATTTTATCCTTTGCCTTGCATACAACGTTTGGGTATTTGCGATGTGGCGGCGGATTTATTCGTCAGCCGGTACCTCAGTTGATTAATGATTTACAAGTTGAAGATAAGCACAAAGGCTGATAGAAATCCGTCGGATGGAACTGCTGCTGATAGTAGTACAAAAGCCGATTGAACTTCCGTCAGCCGCCATATTGCAAATACAATGTTAGCGGTCTGGGCTTCATCAGTTTAATTGGGTAAAGTCTCTTAAATCTAATATGTCACACCTGGTGTTTTGTGCAAATAGGTGGCATCACTTAACTGGCATAAAATAAAATGAGCTACATCCGCCCTTGATATCATTTTCGTAAGAATATAATTTCCAACATTAGCACCGTGTTTGTAGCTACCACGTTTTCTTCCATTTGTAAGCTGGCCCGGGCGGACTATCGTCCAATTTAACTTGCTGCTTCGAATTAATTTTTCCTGTTTGGCCTTATCCCTAAAGTAGAAAAAGATGATAACAGGAATTACAAAAAGAGTGTAATACAAACCAAGCTTAAATCTACTATCATTTATTCCAAGAGAAGTAACACAGATGAACCGGTTCACATTGTGCTTTTCCATTGCATGAATAATGTTCTTAGTCCCTTCCGAAAGAATGTTTGTCTTAATAAAAAATCTTTTGTGTCCAAGTGCTGATAATACTGCATCCTGTCCTGCAACAACTTCTTGAACTTTGTCAAAATCAAGAACGTTTCCTTTTATAACGCTAAGATTCTGATGGGTAATTTTAACTTTTTCAGGATTACGTACAAGAGCGGTCAAACTATGTCCTTGTTCCAAGGCTTGCTTAATAAGCTCCTTTCCAGTTCCGCCCGTTCCACCAATAATTAAAAGTTTCATTTTATGTCAATTGTTTACAGATGATTAGGTCTAACAGCCTTGCCGCTAACTCAAAAATAGGAGAAAGTTTTAACGGCTCAAAAGAAATTACTATTTTTTAAAATACCTTAAAACCAATACCTTATTTAAAAAAACGAAAGTTTTAAGCCAAAAAAATTGTTTCGTCAATACAACCTCATTAACCAAGCTTTAATTCATCTAACAAACTTATAATTTACAGCAAATCATAAATTTTTATACGGAAAATAACACATTGTGATATTTATATCGTTATGCCCTCGTTCAAGGCTTTTTGCAGTTGAAGAAATAAATCCACCTGTCTGGCATCACTACTCAATGTTCCAACAAGCCAGCTTTGCAGCAAACCCAATTGGTGGTTCATGCCTTATTAAGCAGGTAGATGAGATTTTTTTGATGTCTTTGTTTTTGTCCTGCGGATTGCTTGTAACTGCTTTTTTGCTTTTTGTTTACTTATAAAGGCACTAATTGCAAATTCTTCCTCCTTAGTAATAGGCTGTTGCTGTCCACCAATGAAATCCACATCTAATTCTTTGATTTTATTTTTCATTTGGAAAATATTTATTTATAAGTTTTAATGCTGCTAGTGTGTCAATAATCATAATTCTACCGCCAGCATGCATGGCTCCTAAAGTGTCAATATAATGTTGCACAAGTTGTGTCTTGGAAAAGAAAGAGACATTACCTTCATGTCCACGCTGAAAAGCAAGTTTGCAGGCAAAAGCAACTAAGTTTCCAGGAACGCCTGCATAAACTTTTGTTTTCCCTTTGTTGAAAGTGCACTTTCTACAAGATGCATGTAAACATGGTCTGATTTAATTTCTAAACTTATCAAACCTTGAATTACGGATTGATTATTTACAATTGTTAATTTATAAACATCACGTTCTGGTTGCTTAAATTCTAATTTCCAATCAAACTGCCAATTGTTCTGCTTAATAACGGCCTTTAGGTCAATAGCAGAAACAAGAGAAATATCAGTTGTAAAACTGTCGCCAGTCACAACATTTTGAACAGAATTAGTTAGTTTATCTATAATAAAATCGAGTGCTTTGTTCCGCTGTTTTTTCACTTAACGAATTTACGAAATAAAATGGTTCTCGTCAAATGCTGATTGAAGTATGGAGTACCTCCGATGGCAACGCCACCAATTTAAAATACGCGAAAGTTTGCAGCCTATATAAAACCTTCATGCTACACCAAAAATTAATCAAGCTTCAAATCATCCAAAGGACTTATAATTTGTAACATATCGCGGTTTGTTACATGCAAATAACGCAAAGTCGTTTTTATATCGTTATGCCCAAGTAATTTCATAATCATCATCACATCTGTTCCCTTATCAAGTAAATGTGTAGCAAAACTATGCCGCAACGCATGTATACTGCCAGGCTTTAAAATACCGGCCTTTTGCTTGGCCGAAGCTAATACCATTTGCAGGCTCCTGGTACTGTATGGCGCACCGGCATATTGCCCCTGAAATAACATCCCATCACGTGCCGGCTTGTATTGATTCCAGTATTCTCTTAACATCACCAATAACACCGGACTCAACCTAACCATCCGGTCCTTTTTTCCCTTGGCCTGCTTTATTAATATACACATACGCTTACTGTCGATATGAGCCGTTTTAATGGCCACCACCTCACTCACCCGCAATCCCGAACTGTAGGCCAACATCAGCATCGTTTTATGCTTTACATTATCAACCGACTTTAAAATAGCAGCTATCTCATCCTGATTAAAAAAATTGGGCAACTGCAACTGCTTCTTAGGCCTGGGTATTTCCCAAAAAAACTTTTCCCTGCCCAACACCTGCTCATAATAATATTTTAATGCATTCATACGGCTGTGCAACGTGTTTTCTGTAAGCCGTAATTTTTCATAACAAAAAAGTAAATACCTTTTTATATGCTCAACCTGCAACGCATCGGCTGGTATGTCTTTTAATATGCCAAGCAATTGCTTCATCTCACCCAAATACGTGCGTATAGTGCTGCTGCTATAAGCCCTTAATTTTAAATGATCATGCATGGCAGGTATTACATGCGCATTGATACCACTTATCCGGCTACCCTTATAAATGGCAATGGCATTAGGGTTTGTTATATTAACAGCCGGCTTTTTTTGAAGAGGCCCCGCAACTGTGGCCACAACTGGTGTAGTTACTGCCGGTACCGTATTTAAATGACCCGCTTTTTTCTGTTGCAGATAAGTAGCAAGTGCTGTACGGTCTACCTGCGCCTTGCCAACCAAGGCTGTTAACAGGGTATCATAATTTTGTTTGCTTAATGCAATGTACCAACAGCTAAACGTTTTGCTCCAGCGGGCCCCGGCTTGTTTTTGTACGGCTTCATTTAAAACCTGGCTGTTTATAAAATAAATGCCAATACACTCCTGCCCACGATGAACAAAGGCTTTAAGTAATACAGTTTCCATGTTGTTTGCGCAATCAAGTATGGGCAGTTTGGCTGTATGTAATCTCAACTAAGCAGGGCTTTGCCGTTCCTCAATTACAGTTTTTGTAGATAAAAGGGTAGATTAATACATCTAATATAGAGAATAAAATTCATATAGTTTATAATTAATTTAAAATTTTTCTAAACAGCTCAAAAAAATCGATTTATTTAATAGAGATACCTGGTAAATGCCTTTAATAAATTACGGCGTTCACCTGTTTAATGCGTACACATCATAAAACCAAAGTGTATTACTTTTCCTGCTCTACCCGTGTTGGCGTATCCTTGCCACTTACAATGGTTTTACTGCTTAATGCAATGGCTTTAATAATCTCGGCCATATTACCCATATCCAGTGTGGTTATATCATCGCTTAGCTTATGATAATTGGGTTCGTTATTGGGCGGCTGCTCCATTTTGGCTGTGGAGATGGTATGTGCAGGCACACCCAATGCAGCCAGGGTGGCATTATCACTGCGGTAAAATAAATTTTGTTTGGGATAGGGGTCGGGTTCAAAATGAAATTTTGAATTAACCAAATTGGCTTGTAATATTTTTCCCATATCCGTTTTTTCGTACCCGGTTATATAAGCACTGTTGGTTCCCCACTGGCTTTCGGTACCAATCATTTCTATATTAAACATGGCCATTACCTTATCTGGGTTCAGCTGTTTGCTAAAATAACGACTGCCATAACCTCCAATTTCTTCGGCAGTAAAAGCAACAAAAATTAAACTGCGCTCATTGTTTTTTAACTGGCTAAAATACTTGGCCAGCATCAGCACAGCCGTAGTGCCGGCAGCATCATCATTGGCCCCATTGTAAATGCTGTCGCCGGTTTTATCGGGTTTGCCAATACCCAAATGATCGTAATGCCCGGCAAAAATGATATACTCGTCTTTCTTAGTTTTTCCCGGAATAAAACCCAGCACATTTTTCAACTTCTGCTCCGTAATGTTGTTTTTTACCTGCAGCTTACAACTGGCCGGATTAACAGTAGCAGTTAAAATAAAGATCTGCGTAAAAGCCGATGCAAATTTATCCCGGCCCGTAATCCATTGTATGCGTTTAAAAAGATTAGCATGCGCCGTATCAACCAATACCAGTAAATTTTTTTGTGATTGGGTTAAGGGATAAATCAGCTTACTAAAATCATCTTCTTTTTTTACAACTACCGTTTCATAACCGGCTAAACTTTGTATTTGCAGATCGGCTGCCGATGTATTTACAACCACATTGCTGCTGCTCAGTATCTCCGCATCCAACAGGCCGCTTATTTCCGTCATCTTGGTTTTAACCAATACAATATCCTGAAAATAATTTTTATTATCGCCCCAAAAAGCCAGTTTGCTTTTTGCAAATTCGGCTGCAATAAATTCGGCCGCCTTATCAATGCCCGGGGTAAAGGTTTTGCGGCCCTGCATATCATCGGCCGAGAGTATTTTTTCTATACGCGCCACTTCTGTGGCATTAATGATCTTATCAATGCTCTGCGATGAGGCAGAAAAAAAACACAGCAATAAGAGGCTGTGCAGCAAAAATTTTTTTTTAATTATCATAGCTAAACTTCTAAACCTTCTTCAACAACTTTCAACAATCTTCAACCCCCTTCAACAACCTTCAACAATCTTCAACAATCTTCAACAATCTTCAACAATCTTCAACAATCTTCAACAATCTTCAACCTCCTAAACCCCCTAAACCCCCTAAACCTCCTTCAACCCCCTTCAACAACCTTCAACAACCTTCAACAACTTCCCCCCCTTCAACAACCTTCAACCCCTTTCAACAACTTTCAACCCCCTTCTCCCCCCTCACAAACTCATCATCTCCTTAAACTTTACCGCCTGCCTGCGGCTCACTTCAATTTTTTCGCCAGCATGCAGCTCCAGTAAAAGGCCACCATTAAAATAAGGTTCAATTTTTTCAATCAACCGCAGGTTTACAATATGCTTGCGATTGGCCCTGAAAAATGTTTTTTCATCCAGCCTTTCCTCAAGCGCATTGAGCGACTTTAATATCAGTGGCTTATAACTGCCAAAAAATACCTTGGCATAATTGCCCACACTCTCAAATAAACGCACTTCACTAAGCTTTACAAACCAACACCGTTCGCCATCCTTTACAAAGATCTGATCCTTATCTGTTAAAATACCGCGGTTGATGCCGGCCATAGTGGCTGCCATTTCTTTTTCATCGGCCAATTGTAATTTTTGAATGGCATCGGCCAGGCGCTTGGGCTCTACGGGCTTCATCAAATAATCAAGCGCATTTACTTCAAACGCTTTTAAAGCATATTCATCATAGGCCGTTGTAAAAATTACATGCGGGGCACTGTCTAACTCCGTTAACATATCAAAACCTGTTTTACCAGGCATCTGTATGTCTAAAAAAATAAGATCCGGCGACAGGCTTTCAATTTTTTCGAGCCCCTCATTGGCATTGGCAGCTTCACCTACCACTTCAATCTCCGGAAACTCCAGCAGTAATTTTTTCAATTCATTTCTGGCTAAACGCTCATCATCTATTATTAAGGCCTTTTGCATGATCTGTTTTTTTTGAGCCTGCCTAACGGCAGACAGGTTGAGTGTATTTAAATTTTTACCGGAATAGTTACTTTCGATTCCACCATCGCCGTACCCAAATTGCGGATTTCAAAAATAGCTTTGCCGTAATAGATCAAATGTAACCGGTCTCTTGTGCTTTTTATGCCAAACCCGTCAACAGGAGGCAGCAATGATAATTGCCCGGTATTTTGTACAAACAATTCCAGGTCATTGTCTTTAAAAGCAGCCACCACACGTACCACGCCACCCCTGATCTGCCTGCTGATACCGTGTTTGATGGCATTCTCAACCAGCGTTTGTAACATCATCGGCGGCACCTGCTGCTGCAAACAATCGTCATCAATATCAAATTCAATCTTTAACCTTTCTTCAAAACGCATTTGTTCCAGGGCCAGGTAATCTTTTACAATTTCCAGCTCCCTTTCCAAACTTACCGTTTCCGATTTTTCGGTCTGCATACTGCTGCGCAAAATATTGCTTAATTCAGTAATGGCCCGCCGCGCCCGCTTGGGATTTTCATCTACCAACGC
>CANKNL010000173.1 GCA_947483345.1 Chitinophagaceae bacterium
AAACCCTATGGCGATGTTTGGCATAAGATGCGAACACTTACCTATACCGTTCACCCATATCGTTGGATGACGATTGGTGCAGAACTTAGCCATATAGAAAATGCAACACTGGATGATGTAAAAGCCTTTTTTAATAAACATTATAACCCCAGCAATGCCATATTGGTGGTTGCCGGTAATGTAACGGTTGAAGAGGTAAAGCGGTTAACTGATAAATGGTTTGCGCCCATTCCTGCAGGCGATAAATATGTGCGCAACCTGCCGGTTGAGCCAAAGCAAACAGCAGCCAGATCACATACCATAAAAGCCAATGTACCACTGGATGCCTTATACAAATGCTGGCATATTTATCCGCGTACCGACATGCGGTATTATACAGCCGATCTGATCACCGAAATTTTAAGTGGTGGTGGTTCATCCCGTTTGTTTCAGGCACTGGTAAAAGAAAAACAACTGTTTAGTAATATTGAATGTTATCATTTAGGCAGTACCGATGCCGGTTTGCTGACCATTGAAGGTAAACTGGTTAAAGGTGTAAAAATGGAAGAGGCAGAAAAAGCGATCAACGAAGAACTGATAAAACTGCAACAGGATGGTATCAGTCAGCGTGAACTGGATAAAATAAAAAATAAAACTGAAAGCATGATTGCTTTTGAAGACATGAGTATAACTAATCGTGCCGCCAGCTTAGCCATGTATGAATTAATGGGGGATGCAGAGTTGATAAACAAAGAACTGGACCGGTATCGGGCTGTAACGGCAGAAGAAATAAAAATGGAAAGCAAAATAATTTTTGACGAAAAGAATTCCAATACACTGTATTATTATTCTGATAACTAAATTACATGAACCGAAAACTGGCCCCCAATATAAAAGATGCCATTGAATTTAATCTGCAGCTTAAACCGTATCAAAAATTCACGTTAGATAATGCTGTACCCGTTTATACCATTGATGCCGGTGCGCAGGAAGTGGTGCAGGTGGAGTTGGTGTTTTATGCAGGGAACTGGTTTGAACAACAAAAAAATACAGCCGCCGCAACCAATTATTTATTAAAGAACGGCACGACTAATAAAACAGCTTTTCAGTTAAATGAAGAATTTGAATATTATGGCGCTTACTGCAACCGGTCTTGCTATAATGAAACCGCTGTTGTTTCTCTTTCGGCTTTAACCAAACAATTACCTGCCATATTACCCTTGGTAAGAGAGCTGATTACCGATTCTGTTTTTAGTGAGCCGGAACTGGATATCTATAAACAAAATTCAAAACAACGCTTGAAGGTTAATTTACAAAAAAGCGATTTTGTAGCCGCCCGTTTAATTGATGCACAGGTATATGGAGCGGCGCATCCTTATGGTAAGTACACCAATCCTGAGGATATGGATGCCTTACAGAGCAGCGATATAAAAGATTTTTTTAAGCAGTATTATCTACATGGCCAATGCGTTGTTTTTGTAAGCGGAAAATTACCAATCAATTTAGAAGAACAACTGAACAATGCATTTGGCGATCTGTCATTAAAGCCTTTCAACAATCAGCTTAAAACGATTAGTCAATCACCGGCCATCCAAAAAAAATACCGCATCCAAAACGATGTAAACGGGGTGCAGGGTTCTATTCGTATAGCCAGGCCATTTTTTAACCGGCAACATCCCGACTTTATGAAAGTAATGGTGTTGAATACCGTGTTTGGTGGTTTTTTTGGCTCCCGGCTTATGAGTAATATCCGTGAAGACAAAGGGTATACTTACGGCATACACAGTTATGTACAAAATCATATTCATGAATCGGCATGGCTGATCAGCACCGAAGCCGGTAAAGATGTTTGCGAAGCAACCATTGAAGAAGTGTATAAGGAAATGAAATTGTTGCGAGATAAACCGGTTGATGAAGAGGAATTACTATTGGTCCGCAATTATTTAATTGGAACCATATTGGGCGACCTGGATGGACCGTTTCATATCATGGGGCGCTGGAAAAATTTAATATTGAATAATTTAACAGATGATTATTTTTACAGATCAATAGAAACCATAAAAACCATTTCGGCAGAAGAACTTCGGGAGTTGTCGAAAAAATATTTAAATCCCGAAGAATTTTATGAATTAGTTGTAATTTAAATGTATGGAAAAATGGTTTTTTAAAGTACTGGTTTGTTCAATAAATGTTTTTATCCTGGCGTATATTTTACCGGGTATTGCCATTGTTGATTTTTTTACGGCCATCGTGGTAGCACTTGTACTATCACTGCTGGATACCATAGTAAAACCCTTGCTGATCTTACTGACTCTACCTGCCACCATATTAACACTGGGCCTTTTTTTGTTTGTTATTAATGCAGGTATCATTTTAATTGATGCCCATTTTGTACATGGCTTTGAGGTTAAAAGCTTTTGGCATGCTTTGTTATTTGGGGCCTTGCTGTCCTTTTTTAATTCTGTTGTACATAAACGGGCTTTTCCAGATAAAAAAAACAAAGAAGCATAGGTTAAGCCTTTAAAAGAGAAAAAGAGATGAGGGGGTTGAATAAATGAGTTCTCTCTTTCTTATTTACTTTCTTGTCCTTTTAGTTAAAGCACAATCAACCCTATCTATTCAATTTTCATATTAAACCGCCTGGCCTGTTCTTTAATAATTTTTTCTATTTCTGTTTCTAAAGTAGCGGAATTGTTCTTTACCGCATTCTTCGCTTTTTCAGTTGCAATAAATTTTTCCCTTTGTGTATTGGCTTCGCTAATTTGTTTTTGAATATCTCCACGCTGCAGTGTTTTTTCATTAATAATAACCTTTAGTTGTTCTGTCGTTTTATTTTTTAAGCTGTCGGGTAAGGTGTTTTTGTCAAGCTTTTCTACAAATTTTACATCATCCTTAGCCGCATCAATCATATCCCAGCTGCTGTTATTATACAACCCTGCATTACTTTTTACAGCGGCTCTTTTTAATGCGGCACTTTTGTTGGAGCTAAAATTCAACTGGTCTACACTGGCCTGGGCTTCCATACTTTTACCGCCACCATAACCATACGCCAAATAGGTGCTGTTTAATTTTTCGTTCAACGAAAAAATATGATTGTCATATGGCGTGGGGATATCGTCAATCTTTTCATTTTGATTGATAACCGAAAAATGTCCATTGCCACATTCGCTGCTCAGGTTCCAGTGTTCTTTGATGCCCTGTAACCGGTCGCCACAATACATGGTATTTACAATTACACCTTTTTGTTTGGCTGCATCACAGGCTTTGGTGTAAAGTAAGTTACCCTGTAAAAAATCCTCATTGCCGGCAATAAAAATAACTTTATAGTTAGCGGGCGATGCATCCCATTGCAGATCCTGTAATGAAGTATAGATCACCTGACCGCAATATTCATCACCACCATTGGTAGTTAAACTAAAAAGCTTTTGCGATAACTTATCCAGGTCGCTGGTAAAAGCGGAGAGCTGTTTTACATAGCCATCAGCCACCGGATTTGATGATCGGCCATATTCATATAGGGCGATCTCAATTTTTGGTGCTATTCCGTTGCATTGTGCCCTTCCCATCACGCTCACCATATTCCAAAGCTGGGCCTTGGCCTGTTCTATCAACCCATCCATACTGCCACTCACATCTAATAAGATGGCAACCTGTATCTTGGCATTTGTATTTTTAGCAACAGCGGTTTTGGCTGTTGAATAATCAATGTTGGTGAAAGATAAAACCATAAAAGCCGTTAATAAAAACAGGCTGACTGCGGTGGTTTTAATGAGAGCTGTCATAATTATTCGTTTTTAACTAGATGCCCGGTTTTCCGGATTACATAAGTAACTTATTAAACAGGGGCTCATTAGCATTGTTTTAACAAATGGCAAATCAATCTTTAAATTACAAAAGTGATTTAGTTAGCTTACACAACATCATCTAACTTTACCAATAATTTACCAGATTTTATACTATGCAATTCGATAGAAAAAATTTAAGCAATGAAGAACTGGTTTCCATATATAAGAAACTGTTGTTGCCACGATTGATTGAAGAAAAGATGCTGATATTACTAAGGCAGGGTAAGATCAGCAAGTGGTTCAGCGGCATCGGGCAGGAAGCCATTTCAGTTGGTGCCACCTTGGCCATGCAAGCCGATGAATGGATCATGCCATTACATCGTAACCTGGGTGTTTTTACTTCCCGTAAAATGCCACTCAGTAAATTATTTATGCAATGGCAGGGCAATAAAGAGGGCTACAGTAAAGGGCGGGAAAGGAGTTTTCACTTTGGCACAAAAGAACATCATATCTGTGGTATGATATCGCACTTGGGTCCGCAAATGGCTATTGCCGATGGCGTGGCATTGGCCTATAAATTACGTGGTGATCAAAAAGTATCACTTGCCTTTACCGGCGATGGCGGCACCAGCGAAGGCGATTTTCATGAAGCACTAAATATTGCCGCTGTATGGGATCTTCCTGTAATTTTTATCATTGAAAATAATGGCTATGGTTTAAGTACGCCGGTGGGTGAACAATATCGCTGTAAAAATTTAGTGGATAAGGCCATTGGTTACGGTATTGAAGGCATACAAATCGACGGCAATGATATTTTATCGGTGTACGATACCATCAAAGGTGTTCGGGACTATTGTATCAAAAATCAAAAACCCTACTTGATAGAATGCATGACCTTTCGCATGCGTGGGCACGAAGAAGCCAGCGGGGTTAAATATGTGCCACCCGAAATGTTTGAGCAATGGGCAACAAAGGATCCGGTAAAAAATTACGAGCAATATCTTGTTGATCAGAATATAATGACAGCAACTCAGGTAGAAAATATTAAAGCAGAAACAAAAGCGCATATTGAAACGGAATTAAAAATAGGCTCGCAGGCAAAGCCGATGGATGTAAATACGGATGAGGAAGTGAATGATGTGTATGCACCCTCAGTCGTGAGTGGTCAATCGTCAGTTAAGCAGTATGTGGAAGTAAGCTCTTTTCCCGACTCCCGCCTCAAGACTCCCGACTCTCGTTTTATCGATGGAATTAAACAAGCCCTCCATCAAAGCATGGTCAAGCATCCCAATCTCATCATCATGGGACAGGATATTGCAGAATATGGCGGAGCCTTTAAAATTACGGAAGGGTTTGTTGAAGAATTTGGAAAGGCAAGAATACGCAACACACCCATTTGCGAAAGTGCTGTAGTGGGCGCCGCATTGGGATTAAGTTTAGAAGGATATAAAGCCATTATGGAAATGCAGTTTGCCGATTTTGCTACGGTTGGCTTCAATCAAATAATAAACAACCTGGCAAAAATACATTACCGCTGGGGACAAAATGCCGATGTGGTGATTCGTATGCCAACGGGTGGTGGCGTGGGTGCAGGGCCATTTCACAGCCAGAGCAATGAAGCCTGGTTTGTACATACACCCGGATTGAAAGTGGTTTATCCCAGTACGCCTGCCGATGCAAAAGGTTTGTTGATAGCAGCCATCAATGATCCCAACCCGGTTTTATATTTTGAGCACAAAGCATTGTATCGTTCTGTAAGCGGTCCGGTGCCGGAGGAATATTACGAAGTAGAAATTGGTAAAGCAAGACTGGTTACCAGCGGCGATGATATCAGTATCATTACTTATGGAGCCGGTGTGCACTGGGCGATGGATTATGCAAAAAATCATCCGGATATTTCCATTCATATTTTAGACCTGCGCACATTATTGCCTTTGGATTATGCAGCCATCAAAGAAGCGGTTGCTGCAACCGGTAAAGTATTGTTGTTGCATGAGGACACACTCATTGGTGGTATTGGCGGTGAGATTTCGGCCTGGATCGCTGAAAACTGTTTTGACCATTTGGATGCGCCGGTGATGCGCTGTGCCTCACTGGATACGCCCATACCTTTTAATATGGAGTTGGAGAAAAACTTTATGGCGTATAACCGTTTGGGTGAGTGTGTAGAAAAATTGATGAATTATTAATATCGTTGTAAACATAAATAGCTTGTATTTTTTCCCGACGTTTGTAGCTATCTTAGATTTCTATGACAGTATAGATCTAATCAAATCTGATCATTCGCATTTTTATCAAACTATCCCGGTTTCTGCCACCTAAAAATTAATTGTAAATGAAAAAATATTTTTTATTCATTGCCGCCCTCATCGTTTTTATTTCCTGCAAACAAAAATCTGATAAAGAAAGCCCGGCCATTTCTTTGTACGACTCATCGTACATGCCGGCCGTGTTTAGTGATCCCAACCGCATGGAAAAAATAAAAATGGCATTTGCAGTGATCGATAGTTTGTATAAAAAACATGCCGAAGACAATCATTTTCCCGCCATTTCTTTTGGGTTGCTGGTAGACGGGCAGCTGGTTTATAAAAACAGTTATGGTTATACCGATGTGGAAAAGAAAATCCCGGCAACCACTTCTTCGCTTTTTCGCATAGCCTCCATGAGTAAAAGTTTTACTGCCATGGCCATTTTAAAATTACGGGA
>CANKNL010000174.1 GCA_947483345.1 Chitinophagaceae bacterium
GCAGGTCATCCAGGTTCATGACTATGGCATCTTGCGCAATACCTTTCCAAACGGAGATATCACCGGTTTCCTTCCAGTACAGATAAGCCAGGATGCTTTTAGTACCGGCCCCATCGGCATGCATAATGTTAACAAAAGCATCATCTCCACCCAAAAAATCGGGATAAACTTTGCAGAATGCATGTGGATAAAGCCCCTGGTCAAGGTTTTTAACTGCGGCATGTACTTCTTCCTTTTGGGCCGATACGCCACGTTTTGAATATAAAGACATTAAAAAGTAAAAATTAAAAAGTAAAAATAAATCTGCTGCAAATTACAAAGCAATTATCCAATATCCATTATAAAATTATCAATTAGATTTGCACCCTGTCTGCCGTCAGGCAGGTTCTTACATATGCAAATACACCACGATATAACAAAGCTGCCCAAGTTTACAAATGCCGTTATCACTATTGGCACTTTTGACGGAGTACACTTAGGCCACAAGCAGATCATCGATAGTTTAAAAGAAACTGCTGCTAAAGCCAATGGAGAATCTGTCATCATTACTTTTCACCCACATCCCCGAAAAATTGTTTCCTCAGTAATTACCGGTGTGAGATTGATAAATACTTTGGATGAACGAATAGAATTACTGGAAAAAACAGGCATCGATCACCTGGTTATTGTTCCCTTTACAGATTATTTTGCCAGTCAAACTGCTGAAGAATATGTTCGGGATTTTATAGTTTCCAAATTCCATCCACATACCATCATTATCGGGTATGACCACCGTTTTGGGAAAGATCGTACAGGTAATTTCAGGCTTCTGGAAAACCTGTCGTTGAAGTATACATATCAACTTAAAGAAATACCCGAACATATACTCAATGCCATTAAAGTAAGCAGTACAACTATTCGAAATGCTATTTTACAGAGTCATATTGAAGAGGCGAATATATTTTTAGGGTATTCATTTTTTTTCGAAGGTGCCGTTTTTCATGGTGATAAAATAGGGCGACAAATTGGTTATCCAACAGCTAATTTAAAAAGTACTGACGAAGAAAAGATTACTTTGGGAGATGGCATTTATGCAGTGTATGCAACAGTGGAAGACAAAACCTATAAAGGCATGATGAGCATCGGTTTCAGACCAACAATTAATGGAAAACTTAGGGTTACAGAAGTAAATCTATTTGATTTTTCAGAAGACATTTATGGTAAAACCATCAGGGTATATGTAAAAAAATATTTACGCAGCGAGGTTAAGTTTAACGGACTAGAGGAATTGAAAGTACAATTACATAAAGACAAAGAAGCCAGTTTGCTTTGTTTGTAGAAACAGGCCTTGTGGCGTGTTCAAAATTCGCCACAGGCGAATTCCTACACAACCATCTTTACCAGCATCTCTTTCATTAATGACGCATCAGACGTGCCATTATTTCCAATACCAATGCCTTTTAGGTTGTAATGATGGAGCAATAATAAAATGCGTTCTATGCCTTCATAACCATAATTATTTATGGTGTCCAAAGCGTTTTTTACGGCATTGCCATTAAAATAAAAATGCGGCTTAAGTGCCGTTTCGCTTCTGTCAGGCATGCCAAAAACGGTATACACTTTACTGAAACTGGCGTATAATGCCGGTAACACCATTTGAATAGGCCCTGCTTTTGGGTTACCCTCAAAATACTGAATAATTTTTATGGCTTTGGCCAGGTCTTTTTTGGCAATGGCGGCTTGCAATTCAAAAACATTATATTCTTTACTGATGCCGATATATTTTTCAATATCGTCTTCGGTAATGTCTTTTTTACCCTTTAAATTTAAAGCCAGTTTTTCAATTTCATTTACAATTCGGTTTAAATCGTTGCCAATATGCTCGTCCAAAAGACTGATGGCTTTGGTATTAATTTTATATCCCTGAGCCTTTACATAGGCACTGATCCATTCCTGCAACTTATAATCCTTTACTTTGTCAGATGTAAAAATCTCTGCCGATTTTTTAAGCAGCTTATAAAGCTTTCCTCTTTTATCCAGTGTTTTTGTTTTATGGCCAACTACAAAAATGGTTGAGTTTAAGGGGTTTTCGACATAACTTTCAAGCTTGTCAATATCTTTCATCTGCTGTGCCTCTTTTAACAAAACCACCTGCCGTTCTGCAAACATCGGATACCGCCTGCAGGCATTAATTACAGCAGCCCATTCAGCATCTTTTCCATAGAATACAGTTAAATTAAAGCCCGCTTCTGCCTCATTCAATATGTGATGTTCTGCATAATCCATCACCTTGTCAATATAATAATCCTCTTCACCCTCCAGCCAATAAATATTTTTAAAATTCTTATTGCGCCAATCACTAATAATTTTTTCTGCACTCATGGTTCAAAGATACTACTTCGGTCATCATTTTTTATTTGGTATAACTTCATCATCAGTAAATATTTTGGCCTTGTTTTTATTAAATAAATACCTTGAGTTTGACTGTACGGCCCCAAAAAAGCTTTTAACACAGCAATAACGCAGTAAATTCTACTTAATTTTATGCGAATATTACCTTTGACATAATAATAGCAAAAAGGCTTTCGTTTATAAAGGAACATCGGAAAAATTGATTCCACTTTTTGTCTGTTACAAAATGATCAAGAAAAACCCCAAATAATGAGTTTCGAAAACTATCCCAGTGCTGAAAAATCTTCAGAATCAGTGGTTCGGCAACCGCAACATAAATGGCGCAATTATTTAACCGCTTTTCTGGTAATGGCTTTACTGGCCACCTGGGCCTATATTATCTGGGATAAAAGCAAAACCAAGGAAACCATTCAGCAAAAAGACCTCGTTATTACAAACACTTCATCTCAAAGAGATCAATTACAAAATGAATTGGAAGATGCAACCCGGCTTTACGATATGATTAAAACCAGCAGTGCCAATATGGTGCACAGTAAGGACAGTACCATTTCTAAAAGAGACCGTGAGATCGCTGCAAAAAGAAATAAAATTCAGGAACTATTGTCAAAAGTTGGAGCAACCCAAGAAGAACTGGCACAAGCCAAAGGTTTAATTGCCTCATTAAACGGAGATATACAGGGATATAGAACCCAGGTTGAAAAACTTGAGGAAGAAAAAATGGTGATCACAAAAGAGAAGAATATGGTTATTCAGCAAAGAGATAATGTACAAAATAAATATGACTCTGCCAATAATGTGATTAAACAAAAAGAAGAAGTAATTGATGTGGCAACTACCCTGCATGCCTCTAATTTTTCCATATTGGGAATTCGTGAAAAAGGCAATGGCAAAGAAATGGAAACGACGGTTGCAAAAAGAGTTGACAAACTTCGTATTACTTTCGATATTGATGAAAACAGGATTGCACAATCAGGATCTAAAAACATCTATGTTTGCATTACTGGCCCCAACGGTAAACCATTGACGCTTGAAGCTTTGGGTTCCGGAAGATTTAGTACCCGTATTGGTGAAGAAAAATTTTATACCCAAAAAATTGATATCAATTATACCCAGGGACAGCGACAAACATTGAGTATTGACTGGAAACAACAATCAGATTTTGAAACTGGTGATTATAAAATTGAAGTGTATAATAACGGTTTTAAAATTGGCGAAGGCATTCGCAGTTTAAAGAAAGGTGGATTATTTAGCTAAATCATCATTCAAAATTTGATCTTATAATTTAAGAACTTATAAGATTTGAAGATCAAATAATTGCCATTAAAAAATCGCTCTGATAGCCGCCCTGGCAATATGAATCGTTCTTGTCGCTTCAGGCTTTCTACCTTCATACTGTATACTCATTTCTATATTTCCAGCCAGTCGTTTTGTAAATTCTATATTCCATAAATAATTCTTGCCAGGTAATAATCCATCTAATAGAATATATCCCACCGTTGAATTGGCCGAACCGGGATAACCTTTATAGCTGATTGAATTCAATGAAAATCGGGCATTTAATGTACTGCTGGAAAGAATATTATACCTTATATCGGCTGTGAATATGTTATTTGAAGCGGATTCCAGGGAATCAATAGTATTTTGCTTTTGTCCGTAAGCATAAGTTAAAGTAGCCCTTAGATTTGTTTTATGTACAAACGAAAATGACGGTTCTATAATATTTTGCAAAACTTTATAATTGCGGTTATCAAATTTTGGGCCCTTGGTATTTAACCCGTTTTTTATCTGTTTATAACTTAAAGTCGTTGTAAACGCCTTGTTGATGTTCCACCTGAATTTAGTAACCAGATTACGCAGTTTGCGGCTTTCAAATCCATAACTCAACAACGATTTACCATTGTTAATACTGTGTGTAACATCAAATCCCCATTTTATATTACTGCGATTGAAAAACAAAGTATTGGACAAAAACGAGTTTAAAGTGATCAAGGTGGTATCTACCAGTTTATTGGTAAACGGATTAAATTGAAATTTTCCGGTACTGATATCTTTTTTATTGATCTGTAAAGCAGAACTGATACTGGAACGGGATAATATTTTTTTAAAACCCGTTGCAGAAGGCTTTATGATGTTTTTTGGATTTATTGAAAAACTATAATTAAACTGCACATAATTAGCTTTTACATATTGATTACTTGGTGTGAATACCCGTATATATTTTTTCTGATCCTGAAAAATGGCTATTTCAAATTCATTAAGTTCTGGAATACCGTTACTGTTATAATCTATCCAGGTATATTCCCCCTGTCCTGCCGGTACTTCAACAAAAGTATATTCTCTTTTCTGCTCCTGGCCTGAGCCTAATTCATACAAAACATTGCCGGTAATGAACCCTTTTAATTCGTTTACATAATACTCTGCTCTGCCCAACAGGCTTTCATCGGCTTTTTGCCTGCTGGTAGCCATATTAAAAATATGGAGCTTACGGTAAGTTACATTCAGTTTAAACTGGTGTTTTTCATTTTTTAACAGCTCAGTAATAAAATTATAATTATCACTTCTGTCGGCTTTTCCCAATGTTGATTTTACAGGCAAAAGATCGTTTCTGGTAAAATAAGATATACCCCATTTGTTTACTTTTGCGGGATTCGATTTAACATAGACCTGCCACACATTAAAAGCATAACTCAATGCCGATAAAGTATCCCCTGATTTATTATGCAGTTTATTATATTCGCTGTTATACTTAAGACCTATCTGTAATTTTTTAATGGTGGTTAATTCTTTTGACAGATCAATTAAAGGCCTTAAGAAAGAACCTTTTTGTAAGGTATAATTGATGGTTGTATAACCGATCTGCGTGGCGAGTTTCCAACCACTTACTTGACTGTTACTGTTTAACACCTGGCGTAGTCCGGCATAGGCATCACTGCGGGTATAACTGGTAACCTCATACTGTAAAAAATTACCTGAACTGTCGGCCATCTTGATGGCTGCATTTGCAATATGTTCATCTGCTATACCCACATTATACGGCAAACTCCAGTCGCGTAAAAATTCAATATTACGCAAACGCTCAACTGCTTTAAATCTGTCCTGAACAAATTCATAACCCAATTTGGTTTGTATTAGTAAAGCCTTATTAAATAAATGAACCCGGATATCATCCCTAATAAACTGTAGTTTGGTAGCAAAGGCTTTATCGTTACTTTTATCTTTACCCGAAAAAAGATTGATATCATAGTTACTCATTGCCAGTTCTGCCTTAAGCTTTGTTTTTAGATTGAAAACATATTCACCACCAATGGTTATTAGTTGTTGTTTTTTGGGCGATACCAATAACATTACGGGGGCATAATCTCCCAGTTTATTATTTGCTGCATCAGGCTTAACCCAGCCAAATACTTTGCCATTGGTGGCTGTTTGCAATGGCGTATAATTACCTTTCCCGGGGCCCAGATAGGTAAAACTTAAATTATACAATACATCATTGGGATTAACAGAAAAAACAAAAACAGAATCATGTAAAGTGCCGTTATACAAGGTGTCTATTTTTTTGTACAGAATTTTACCCGCACTGATTGTATCTCTAACTGCATTTTCGAAATAGGCTGTATCTACACCATCCCCGATATCGGCTAAAAATTGCTTTTGCCTGGCATCCAGTACCTGGTTTATTGAAGAGTTTTTCGCATCGGCATTGTTATAGAATCCGATATTGAGGAAAAACTTATTCTTAATGCTCAGTTCATCACTGACATAAATTTGAGAGTTTAAAAAATTACGGTCGGCATATTCAAACTCAATTTGTATTCTTTTATCCTTGGTGACTAAACGCTTTTGGGTAAAGGTTAATTCGGCTGTATTATAATTAATAATATAATCCTGATCTTCGCCACGTTGCAATAATTCACCGTCCATATATACCCTTTCGGTGCCGGCCAGTACAACAAAAAACAATTCTAAATTCGGACTGGTTAATCGATAGGGTCCTTGGTTACCCTCCAATGTATTTAATTGATTGCGTGTAAATTTTCCTTTGGCAATGGC
>CANKNL010000175.1 GCA_947483345.1 Chitinophagaceae bacterium
ACGGCTTAAAAGCATTTATAGGCGCCGATTTTGTAAAAGCAGTAGAACAAATTGCCCAAAGCAAGGGCAGATTAATTGTAAGTGGCATTGGCAAAAGCGCCATCATTGCACAAAAAATTGTCGCCACCTTAAACAGTACCGGTACCCCATCGGTTTTTATGCATGCTGCTGATGCCATTCACGGCGACCTGGGAATGGTACAATCAGCTGATATGGTAATGGTGATTAGTAAAAGCGGCAACAGTCCCGAAATAAAAGTATTGGCTCCCCTGGTAAAAAATTTTGGAAATATGTTGATCGGCATGGTTGGTAACACCCAATCTTTTCTGGCGCTCAACAGCGATATTATTTTAAATACCACTGTTGAGCAGGAGGCATGCCCTATCAATATGGCACCTACCAGCAGTACCACAGCCCAAATGGTAATGGGCGATGCATTAGCTGTTTGCCTGATGGAAATGAAAGGATTTAACAGCAGCGATTTTGCAAAATTTCATCCAGGCGGTACGCTCGGCAAGAAACTATATATGCGGGTATCAGAAATCGCAACTCAAAATACCAGACCTAAAATATTACCCACAGCAACAGTTAAAGAAGTTATTGTTGAAATGACACACAACAGATTGGGGGCAGCAGTAGTGGTTAATGACACACAACATATATTAGGCATTATAACTGATGGTGATTTAAGAAGGATGCTGGAAAAAGAAGGGTCTTTTGAAAATCTTCATGCCGCAGATATCATGAGCAGTAATCCAAAAATCATTGCCGCAGACGTATTGGCTATACATGCATTGGAAGAGATGCGAAAGCATAATATAAGTCAGTTGGTGGTTGACGACAATGGCACTTATGCCGGCATAATTCATTTACACGATCTTGTTAAAGAAGGGATCATATAATTACAGCATGAGTAAAAATAATTACGTTGTTATAATGGCAGGTGGCATTGGAAGCAGGTTTTGGCCCATCAGCCGTACCGCATATCCCAAACAATTTTTAGATATTTTAAATACCGGCCGAACCCTCATACAGGCCACCTTTGACAGGTTTGCAAAATTTATTCCAATAGAAAATATCTACATCATTACATTTGAACAGTATCAAGATATTGTAGCCAAACAAATTCCGGAACTGCCTGTTGCCAATATTTTATGCGAACCGTCACGAAAAAACACAGCACCCTGTGTGGCCTATATTTCATACAAACTGTATGAACTTAATCCCCATGCCAATTTAATTTGTGCGCCTGCCGATCATATTATTTCTGATGAATCAACTTTTGAAAAAGTATGTAAAGACGCACTGCAGTTTACAGCACATATAAAAAGTCTTGTTACCCTGGGTATAAAACCCACACACCCCAATACCGGCTATGGGTATATTCAATTTGATCAACACGCCGTTAGCGAAAATGTGTTTAAAGTAAAAACCTTTACCGAAAAACCCGATAAACAACTGGCTAAAACATTTATGTCGAGCGGCGATTTTTTGTGGAATGCGGGTATTTTTGTTTGGCAGGTAAAAAATATAATTAAAGCATTTGAAAAATATTTACCAGAACTGGCTGAAGTGTTTGAAGCCGAAAAAAATCAATTTAATACAAAAAAAGAAACGCAGGCAATAGAACGTATCTACCCGTTGTGTATAAATATTTCCATAGATTATGGCATTATGGAAAAAGCGGATAATGTCTATATCATTCCTTCTTCATTTGGCTGGAGCGACCTGGGCACCTGGACTAGTGTTTATGATAATCTGGAAAAAGATTACCTGGACAACGCCGTGGTTGGCAATCATGTTGTGGTGATAGATGCCACCAATAATGTGATACATGCCGATAATAAAAAACTGGTTGTTTTGCAAGGAATCGATGATTTTGTGATTGTGGATACCAAAGACGTTTTACTTATCTGCAAAAAAGATAAAGAACAGGATATAAAGGAATATGTTGCCGAAATAAAGCGAAATAAAGGTGATAAGTATTTATAATTTGATGTAAATTCGCAGTACTGAAATATATATCCGGGTTTAATTCCCTAGTCTGTTTTCTATGAAATACATTGACTATTTTTTACTTGCCATTTCTCTGATTTTTTTAGCCCCTAATTTTATTGATTACAATATTGTAGAAACTGCAGAACAACGGTTACCAACAGATAAATTTGATACCTCGTTACTTAAATTAAATACCTTAAATAAGCTGATTGTTTATGTTGACAGTACTGCATTTGTAAAAAAAATTATTCCGGGATCCCTGGATTATGCCATCGAAGCCAAGGAGGTTATTTCAAACAGATTTTACCATAAATATGCGTCACACAATTTAAATGAAAACTGGATGGCGTCTGTTGCTCAAAAAATTACAGGGCTCTATCTCTCTTCCAAAATTACAGCCAACGATATATTAACCAAGCCCTATGGTTATTGCGGTCAGCAAAACACGGTTTTGATGGAACTTTTGCAACAAAAAAAACTGGATTGCAGGGTTCTGTATTTACCCCATCATTTTGTGATACAAAGTTTTATAGCCGGTAACTGGCAATATTTTGATGCTAACGCAGAACCCGATATTCCCAAAGCACAAAGGGCCAACGAAAGCTGGTTTAAAAATATTGATACACTTGCCCTTGCATATAAAAAGGATGTCAAATGGGTTGAAAACACTTTTGGTAACCCGGTCGTTTTTGAATATGGACAAATAAATGAAGTACAGGGCCCACATGCACAAATATTTCAGGCCATAACCAAATGGCTTTCAAAACTTGTATTTATTTTTCCATTACTTTGGTTTGTATATTTGAAAAGAAAAAAATCAACACGTGCAACCTAATATACAAAGTAAACTGCCGCATGTAGGCACCACCATTTTTACTGTAATGAGTGTGTTGGCTAATGAATATAACGCCATAAATCTGGGCCAGGGGTTTCCCGATTATTCAATGAGCGAAGCACTGATTGCCCTGGTGAATAAAGCCATGCAGGGTGGCCATAACCAATATGTACATATGAATGGCCTGCCGTTGTTAAGAGAGCGGCTGGCAGAAAAAATCACAGCATTGTATGCAACAAATGTAAATGCGGAAACAGAAATTACCATTACACCCGGTGGTACCTATGCTATTTATACAGCACTTACCACCATATTGCAACCCGGCGATGAAGTGATTGTATTTGAGCCTGCTTACGACAGTTATATTCCCAATATTGAAATTAATGGTGCGGTGCCCGTTTTAATTCCACTTGTTTATCCCGATTATAAAATTGATTGGGAGCTGGTAAAACAAAAAATCACACCTAAAACAAAACTCATCATGCTCAATACACCACACAACCCAACAGGCGCTGTGTTGTGTGCGGATGATATTGTGCATTTACAAAACCTGGTTAAAGGCACGGGTATTTTTATTTTAAGTGATGAAGTGTATGAACATTTAATTTTTGATGGCAGGAAGCATGAGAGTATGTTGCGCTATCCCGATCTGTATGAAAGAAGTTTTGTTTGTTTTTCATTTGGTAAGGTTTATCACTGTACCGGCTGGAAGCTGGGTTACTGCGTTGCGCCGCCCGCACTGATGAAAGAATTCAGGAAAGTACACCAGTTTAACTGTTTTACCTGCAACAGTCCGGTACAGGTTGCACTGGCTGAATTTATAACACAAAAAAATAATTATACAGAGCTTGGTTCTTTTCTGCAGCAAAAACGAGATCATTTGAAAAGCGGCATGCAGCAAACTAAATTTAAGCCCCTGCCATCTTATGGCAGTTATTTTCAACTATACAGTTACAGTAATATCACCGATGAAAATGAAAAAGATTTTGCCATCCGGCTTACAAAAGAATATGGCGTAGCAGCCATACCCACATCGGCTTTTTATAAAAACGGAGAAGATAACAAGGTTTTACGCTTCTGTTTTTCTAAAAAGGAAAGCACATTGGATGAAGCAGTTAATCGGTTGATGAAACTTTAATTTTACCTCAAAGGCCAATAAGTTTCCCCTTGTTCTTTGTGACTAAGATTGCTTAAACGCCAAACTGTTGCAAATGATGGTCCATATGCTTGTATACGCTTTTACCCCATTGCTCTTTGGTGAATGAACCAAACATGGGATGCGGAAACCGACCAACCTTTCCGGGTCCGGCATGATGAAACTGATTTATTAAGTCTGATATATGTTGTTTTTCTTTTTCAAAATCACGTTCGTCTTTAATGATAAAATGGGGTGCTGTGGGCAGGTTCCTTTTCCAAGGTTTATCATTATATAATTTATTTTTAAAAGCCCAGCCAAGTAATAAGCCAATTAACATCCGGGGCATTTTTTTATCGCTCAGGGGTACTTTAAATGCTTCGCTGCAATGGGCCAGCATTTGTGCCACATTCATTTTACCCCACAGCTGTTGGCTGTTGGCCGAAAGAGAATTAAGGCGTTCTATAATTTCTGAATAGGCTTCGGTATCAAATAAATTTTTCATTAAAAATAGATCATATTTATTCTGGTTAAAAAATATTGTACCTCGCTGGTGTTTGTGCCGATAGTAATATGGCCGGCCTGTCACTTACAGCATAATCGGCACAGCAGACATTTTAAAAGTTATAGTAATTCAAACAATGCCCTTAGCCGCTCCCTCGTCATTTGTTTTTCCCAATCGGCTCCCAAAGCATTTTCCCAAAGCGGCTTCAAACCCATTGATACATCGATCATCTTATTAAAATCATCATCACTTAAACCTGCGCAGATGTTTTTTGGAATTGTGATGTTGTTTTTTTCAACCATGTATTTAAATTCTTTTACGCCTGCGGGATAAAATTCTTCCAGTTTATCAAACACAATACAATTACCAATACCGTGTTTGGTGCCCAGCAAATAACTGAGGCCATAACTTATCGCATGTGCCACACCAACCTGGCTGTAGGCAATGCTCATACCGCCGGCATAAGATGCCATCATAAGTTTATCATCACTTTCGGCACCCCATCCATCCTTGGTAACATATACATCGCGGCAAAGCTGCAATGCTTTTTCGCCATAACTTTTACTGAATTCGTTTAAAAAAGTTCCGGTTAAACTTTCAATGCAATGTATATAACAATCCATGCCGGTGTAAAATCGTTGATTGGCCGGGGCATCGGCTGTTAATTCAGGGTCTAAAACAATCTGATCAAAAGGTGTAAAATCAGAGTTCATACCCAGCTTTTTTGTTGGGCCGGTAAGTACAGTAGTGCGGCTTACTTCGGCACCCGTACCACTTAAAGTTGGGATACCTACTTTATATACTCCGGGATTTTTAACCAGATCCCAACCCTGATAATCGGCACTGCTGCCGGGATTATTCATCATTAATGAAACTGCTTTGGCCAGGTCCATGGCACTGCCGCCACCGATGCCTATTACGCCACTCACTGATCCAAATTCTTCTTTAAGCTGATTGGCCAAATGATCTACATAAGTTGTCTTGGGTTCGTAGGATACATTAACAAAAATAATTTTATCATTGCCACGTACCGGAACACGGTTGGCCAGTGCGTGGCCTTCGAAAAAATGATCAACTAAAAAAATCATGGGGGCATTTGCTTTACGATGCGGTGCAATGATCTCATCTAACTGATTAAAAGACCCGCGGCCATAAACAACATAGCCAACCATTTTAAAATTTCTGAATGCCATAGAATTGATTTGAAGAGCAAAAATACAGGAAATTGTTTGCCACAAAGACAGGAAGGCAGATAGTTATAGCAGCAAAGCGGCTCTTACCAGGTCTTCAGGCGTATCAATCTCAATCCCCATGTATTCAGTAACAATCATTTTTAGCGGAACTCCATTTTCCAAATAACGCAGACATTCAATTTTTTCTGCAGCCTCAAGCGGTGTAATTGGCCAGGCAGTAAAATTTAATAAGGCCTGTTTGCGGAAAGCATACACACCAATATGTTCGTAATAAACAGGATTAATATTTTTATCGCGGTGATAAGGTATGGGGCTGCGGCTGAACAGGAGTGCATTGAAGTTTTTATCAACAGTCACTTTTACATAATTGGGGTCGGCAATAAAATTGTCATCGTATAAAACCTGCATCAGTGAAGCCACTTGAACTAGATCATCATTAAAAGCGTCTAATAATTTTCGCAATGGTTCTTTTTGTACAAAGGGTTCATCGCCCTGCACATTTACTACAAGGTCAATATCCATGTCTGCTATGGCTTCAGCAATACGGTCGCTGCCACTTTCATGTTCTTTAATACTCATGACCGCTTTACCACCATGATTTACTATTTCATTGTAGATGATCTCGCTGTCGGTAACCACCATCACATCATCAAATAAACCGGTGGCAACCGTATTGTTATAAGTATGAAGGATTACGGTTTTATCGCCCAGCATCTGCATCAGCTTAGCCGGAAAACGGGTGGCAGCATAGCG
>CANKNL010000176.1 GCA_947483345.1 Chitinophagaceae bacterium
ATGGCCAGCAGGCAATACGCTTTAAGTGAATCATTATGAATTTTTTCAGCGAGGGCGATTGCTTTTTGTGTATAATTAAACAGCAATTCATATTGTCCTTTGGCACTGTAAGCCAGTGCGATGTATAAATAGCAACTGCTGATACCATATAGATAATTGTCTTTCTCGGCAAGCAGAAGAGTTTTTTGGCAAAGGGCCAAAGCACTGTCTGCATTGATCGATCTTAATTCTGCAGAAATAGCATTGCGGATATGGATGCTTTCTTTGATATCTGCAGTCTTGGAAAGTTGGTGATAAAGAACCTGTAATTTTTTATTCTGCGCCTGGGTGCTGTGCATAAAAAAAGACATTGATAAGGCAAGCAGATAAAATAATTTCATAGGCTCAAGATATATTTAAAACATCTTTCATGGTAAAGATGCCTTTTTTATTAAACATGTATTCTGCTGCTAAAACAGCGCCCAAAGCAAATCCCAGCCGGTTGTGTGCGGTGTGTATGATCTCAATATCATCTACTGCAGAACTGTATTTTATGCGATGAGTACCTGCGGCCGGGTCTTCTCTTTTGCTGATAATGGTCAGTTCATCGGGCTGGGCAGAGGCCTGATTTATCCATGTATGTTTACGGGGAATGGCCTGCAATATTTGTTCGGCCAAGGTGATGGCGGTTCCGCTGGGGGCATCTTTCTTTTGTGTATGATGCAGTTCTTCTATACCAACCTCATAGTCTGTATGCGGGTTCATCAACCGGGCCAGTTTTTTATTGATTTCAAAAAAAATATTAACGCCCACACTAAAATTGCTGGCGTATAAAAAACTGCCATTGTTGTCTTTGCAATACTGTTCAACTTCAGACCAGTTGTGGAGCCATCCAGTACTGCCACTGATTACGGGGATAGACGCTTTTAAACAGGACAGTATATTTTCTTTGGCACTTTGGGGTCCGGTAAATTCTATGGCTACATCACAAGCTTGTAAATTGTCCTTTGTAAAAGCATCTATAGAGTCAATATCTATTTTTAAATCAATGGTATGGCCACGCTGCAAGGCGATGGATTCAATTGTTTTACCCATTTTGCCATATCCGACTAATGCAATCTTCATTGTGATCATTAAAAAGTAAAGAAAACGCGATACCGTAAATGAAGATAATTATTTTGACTGGGTTTTTCCGATGTTCAGCACAATACTTAATCCGTTAGTATTGGCCAGCTGGCTGTAACCCGGCCTGATCTGTAAACTTAAATCATCCGTTATATCAAATGTTTTGAGGTGGGCATCAACGGTTGCATCTACCACATTCAATCCCCAAAAAACAATAAAAAATAAGACGGTGTAGTCAACATTTTGCCTGACCTGGTTTCTAAAACTTTTGATCCTGTCGGGCTGATCCTTTACTGTAAAATACGGTTGGGGAATGAGGTAATCGTTACTCGGGTCGCCATCTATGGCATTGGTATAGGCATTCTTAGCCGCTTTATATTGGTTTACATTTCTAAAAAAAATATAAGCGGTTGTTCCTAATGCGGCATATACAACGGGGATCTTCCAGTATTTTTTATTGGTTGCCTGCCCCCAGCCAGGTAAAATGGCAGAGCGATATGAGGCAATACGCGGACTGTAAGCTTTAGACGAATCGGGTTTTGAAAAAATACGGGTGTTCTTTTTTTTAATACTGTCTTTTTGAGCATAAACTGGGTGGTATGCAAAAAAAATACTGATTAAAAAAATAAGGATAAATGCTTTAAACATTAAGATACATTAATATTAAATTTATCAAGCAAGGCATTCAGTTCTTCAACAGAATAGTATTCAAACAAAATACTGCCAGTACCTTTTTTGCCTTGTTTCATTTTAACACGGGTATTAAAACTGGAGGCTAAATTATCTTCAATCTTTTTAAAATTAGCCGGCAGCGCTGGTTTTACAGGAACTTTAACAGCCGATGTATATTGCTTTCTTACCAGTTCTTCTGTCTGGCGTACAGAAAGTCCTTTTAATTTGATGTCGTTAAAAATGTATAATTGTTTATCAATGACATCCACATTTATTAACGCTCTGGCATGCCCCATGCTGATCACGCCGGTACGCACAGCCACCTGAATATCGGGGGGTAATTTTAACAAACGGATATAATTGGCAACCGTACTTCTTTCTTTACCCATTCTTTCGGATACCTGTTCCTGTGTGTATTCCAGTTCATCCATCAAACGCTTATAACTTAAAGCAATCTCAATAGCGTTCAAATCTTTTCGTTGCAGATTTTCTAAAAGTGATAACTCCAGCAACTGTGCATCATTGGCCTGCCTGATATAAACCGGTAAATCTTTTAAGCCCGCCATTTTTGCAGCCCTTAACCGTCGCTCACCTGCAATCAGTCTGTATTTACCATTGGCTAATTTGGCAACAGTCAGTGGTTGAATGATGTCGTGCATTTTTATGGATGCGGCCAGTTCCTGTAAGTCGGCCAAATCAAAATCATGGCGGGGCTGTTTAGGATTTATTTCAATCTGATCGGCGGGAATGCGCATGGATACAGAGGCTTGTTCCATCAATTCGGGTCTTAAATTGCCGGCTGTATTCTTTAAATCGGCATCAATGTTTTGTAATAAACTTCTGATCCCTTTTCCTAAAGCATCTTTTTTATTCGGTTGAGACATAATCAATGTACCAATTGGCAAATGGGCACATATGCCAATATGCACATGTGCGGATGAATGAATTTTTGTTTAAAATTAATGAGGGTTCTAACTTATCCATTTGTAAAAATGCAAATGGGCACATGGTCTCATTATTGTATTATTCTGTCTTTGTCTTTTATTTTAGTCATATTATTTTTCTGTAAAATTTCTTTAGCCAGATTCAGGTAATTGATAGCGCCCTTACTGTCGGCATCATACAATATCACCGGCTTTCCAAAGCTGGGGGCCTCACTAAGCCTGGTATTCCGGTGAATGATGCTGCTAAAAACGATATCTTCAAAATGGCGGCGAACTTCGCTTACCACCTGGTTACAAAGCCGCAGCCGGCCATCATACATGGTCATTAAAATACCTTCAATCTTTAAACTGGTGTTCAACCTGTTTTGTACAATTTTAATGGTGTTTAATAATTTGCCTAATCCTTCCAATGCGAAAAATTCGGTTTGTACGGGTACCACCACACTATCGGAAGCGGTTAATGCATTAACAGTTATCAATCCCAAAGAGGGAGAGCAATCAATGATAATAAAATCATAATCATCCCTGATGGGGGCCAATATCTTCTTCAGTACCATTTCGCGGTTTGGATAATTGATCATCTCAATTTCGGCACCAACCAGATCAATATGCGATGGTAAAACATCTAAATAAGGGATTTCAGATTTTAAAATCATATCCTTTGCCGATGCCTCATTAACCATGCAGTCATATAGGCTTTGAGTAATATTATGTAAATCAAAACCTGTACCCGTGGTACTATTGGCCTGTGGATCTGCATCTACCAGCAATGTTTTAAATTCCAGTACGGCTAAACTGGCAGCCAGGTTAATAGCCGTTGTTGTTTTTCCTACTCCTCCTTTTTGATTTGCTACTCCTATTATTTTCGCCATAGTATCGTTGTTCGTTGTTCGTTGACCGTTGTTGGTTGCAGCGCCTTTTTTTGGTGCACATACAAGGCTTTACGGCCAACAGGTTAAAGCACTATTGTTTCCCCAATGGCCGGAAGCTTTAATTCCAGTTCATTTGTCTTAAATAAACCCATTGCTTTTTGATGATCTGTTTTTATGAAGCCAAAGGTATCGTAATGTACTCCAATAACCAGTTTAGTTTGAACCATTTTTGCAGCCTGTACGGCATCTGTTATCCCCATTGTAAAATTGTCGCCGATGGGTAGAACCGCAAAATCAATATTGGCAAACAACGGAATTAACTGCATATCCAGGGTTAAAGCGGTATCACCGGCATAATAAAAATTCTGTTCATCATTCATAATTATAAAACCCAGCGGGGTTCCGCCATAAGCGCCATCGGGTAAGGATGAAGAATGAATAGCATTCACGCATTTGAGGGTACCGAAATCAAATTGCCATTTACCTCCGGAGTTCATGGGATGGTATTTTTCGATTCCTTTGCCGGCAAACCACATGGCCACTTCATAATTGGCAATGATGGTAGCGCCGGTTCTTTTTGCAATTACTTCGGCATCAGCAACATGGTCGAAGTGACCATGACTGAGTAAAATATAATCAGCCTCTATACAGTTAATATCAATTGCCAAAGCCAGTTCATTGCCCGAAATAAACGGATCAAACAACAGTTTTTTACCATTTACTGTTACACTAAAACAGGAATGGCCGAAATAAGTAAATTGCATACTACAATATTTATTAATCCCAACCGTCTAATATTAAAAGAGCCTGTTTGCAAGCTTAATGGCTGTTAGGATGGCAAATTTAACCATTCGGCATAAAAATGTACAACAAAGAAGCATCTTAATTGTAATATTGATTAATTAAGTCCTTAAACAGGCAACATTTGTATGATTACCATAATATCGGGCACAAACAGAAAACTCAGTAATACCAGTAAAATAGCCAGAGAATACCAGCTTATTTTACATAAAAAGGGCTTTGAAGCGGCTATTTTTTCATTGGAAGACGTTAATCTTTGGGAATATACTGCTGCATTTGAAAAAATTGAAAATGACCTGCTGAAGCCTACCACGCATTTTATTATCATATCGCCTGAATACAATGGCAGTTTCCCTGGGATATTAAAAATGCTTTTTGATAACAGCCGTTCTCATGAGATATGGTTTCATAAAAAAGCTTTACTTACCGGTGTTGCTACCGGCAGGGCCGGTAATTTGCGGGGGATGGATCACCTGGCCGATGTGTTGAATTATCTGAAAATTACGGTACATCCGAATAAACTACCCATTTCGGTAGTGGATAAGGTTGTTGGCCATGATGGAAAAATCATTGATGCCCAAACGTTGAATGCCATCCATCAGCAATTAGACGAATTTATTTTTTGGGGCGCATTAAATCCTGATCTCAACAGCGTTAAACTTTAAACGATAACCATGCATTCAATTAGAACACCCATCGGTAGTTTTTTCATTATCGTTATTTTGCTATTGATGGACACATATATTTTTCAGGCCATCAAAACGGTTAGCTTATCCGCTTCACCCAAATTAAAAGTTGTCATCTATTCGGTTTATTGGGTACTTTCTGCCATTGCAATTATCTGCTTTCTGCTATTTGTTTTTACAGAGCAAAGTTTTATGGGAAAAAAATTCAGAACCTATCTGTTTGCTACTTTTATTGGTTTGTTTTTGGCTAAACTGGTGGCGGTTGTTTTCTTTTTTGTTGATGATGTAAGGCGGGTTATACAATGGGTTTCGCTAAAATTATTTTTTGATAAACCTGTTGCCCCGGCCATGTATGCTGATGGCATTAGCCGGTCAGCCTTCTTGAGCTGGTTTGGATTGGCTGCCGGTGGGTCAATATTTGGCAGTTTGCTTTATGGTTTCAGCAATAAATATAATTACAGAATAAAACGCCTCCAGCTCCGCTATGATCATTTACCTGCTGCTTTTAAAGGGTTAAAAATTATTCATATCAGTGATATACACAGTGGCAGCTTTACGGATAAAAAAGCGGTGCAACGAGGGGTTGAAAAAATACAACTTGAAAAGCCGGATATTATTTTATTTACCGGCGACCTGGTTAATGACCGGTCGACTGAAATGGCAGATTATATGGATGTGTTTAATAAATTGAATGCGCCAATGGGTGTGTTTAGTTCTTTGGGCAATCATGATTATGGTGATTATGTTAGATGGCCCTATGCCGGTGTTTCAAAAGATCAGAATCTCGAAAATCTTAAAAAAATACATGCCGAACTGGGCTGGCGTTTGTTGATGAATGAGCATGTGGTATTGGAAAAAGACGGCGCCGAAATAGCTTTGTTGGGCATCGAAAACTGGAGCAATAAGGCCCGTTTTCCAAAACATGGCAGGATGGATCTGGCGCATCAGGGAACAGAAAAATATCCTTTTAAAATATTGTTGAGTCATGATCCCAGTCATTGGGATGCAGAGGTGAAAACAAAATATACGAATGTGGATTTAATGCTTAGTGGCCATACTCATGGTATGCAGTTTGGCGTGGAGATACCTGGTTTTAAATGGAGTCCTGTACAATATATGTATAAACAATGGGCGGGCTTATATGAAGACGGGAAACAAAAGCTGTACGTTAATCCGGGCTTTGGTTTTATAGGATACCCGGGCAGGGTAGGGATATTACCTGAGATAACGGTAATAGAATTGTTGTAAAAAATAGCCTGGAAGCCGTACTGACAGAAGGGAAATCAATTCCTGTCTTACCGGTTTC
>CANKNL010000177.1 GCA_947483345.1 Chitinophagaceae bacterium
GAATGATCTGGAAAGCAATATCATTATCAAATTGGTGTCTGTATTTAATATTTTAAGCCGGGGGGATTATTATATCAACAGTTTGTTTTTTAATTTCCTGGTTTTTTTCGGTCATGTTATTTTGTACAGGTTGTTTATTCATATTTATCCTCAGCGAAAAATAGGGGTTATCCTTGGTTGCTTTCTCCTGCCGTCAACATTGTATTTTGCCTCCGGTATTCATAAAGACGGGATGGTGTTTTTAATACTGGCTGTTTTAATTTATAGTGTTTATCAGTCCCTGCTTAAGAACAGGTTTAGCATAAAAAGAATGTTACTGATCGTCATTAGTTTGGCCGGTTTATTTTTTTTAAGGAGCTTTATTTTTCTGGCATTGGTGCCGGCTTTGTTTGCCTGGGTTTTTTCGGTGAGGGCCAAATGGCACACCGCGATTAGTTTTATGGCCGTTTATTTGTTCTGCGCCTTGTTGTTTTTTAATAGCAGTTCAATTAATAGTAAAATAAGGCCTCTCGACATTATTACAAACAAACAAGCCGCATACAAGAATCTCCCTATAGCGGCAACTCAAATGGCACTCAGTACGCTGCAGCCCAATTTTAAAAGCTTTGCTGTAAATGCACCGGAAGCTTTTAATCATAGTTTGTTACGGCCTTACTTGTGGGAATTGCCGGTTAGGTCATTATGGCCTTTAAGTATTGAATTGTTTTTTTATCATATTTTGTTTTTGCTGTTTATTTTTTTTCGGGAAAAAGATAGCAACCGCAACCACCAGCCTTATTTGTTTTTTGCGATCTTTTTTACCTTTACGGTATTTCTCGTAATCGGTTATATTGTACCCAACCTGGGCTCACTTGTAAGATACCGGAGTCTGTATCTTCCTTTGGTTATCACACCGCTTTTAGGTAGCGTAAATTGGAAAAAAATATTTCGCCATTTAAATATTACGAAATATAATATTTAAATTATTTTTCCACATTTTGTCAAATAAATAGGAATAAATCAAAAAAATATTGGTTTAGTTAAGTATTTAATGTTTTTTTGTGACTTAAAATCAAATAAACATGGATTCTTTAAGATTTAAAGCACTTGATAATTTAAGTAACGGGCTTCCTAAAGTTAAGGTGGATGGCTCTCAAAAAATTACTGATATTTTTAATGAAAATGTATTTACTCTTCAAATAGCCCGTAAGTTTTTAAGTGATGAGGCTTATAAAAGTCTTGTGGCATCTACCAAAGGGCATAAAAAGATTGACCGCAATATGGGCGCTCATATTGCCAACGGCATCAGGGTTTGGGCAGAAAGTAAAGGGGTTACCCATTTTACGCATTGGTTTCAACCCTTAACTGGTTTATCTGCCGAAAAGCATGATTCATTTTTTACACTTAAATCTGATGGTTCGCCTATTGAAGAATTTGAAGCCGCTGCATTAATTCAGCAGGAGCCCGATGCGTCTTCTTTTCCAAGTGGCGGATTAAGAGCCACTTTTGAGGCAAGAGGCTACACTGCTTGGGATCCTTCGTCCCCGGCTTTTATCATGGAAATAGGGCAGGGAAAAACATTGTGTATCCCCACCATCTTTGTTTCTTATACCGGTGAATCATTAGATACCAAAACACCCTTATTAAAAGCCTTGGTGGCATTGGATAAGGCCGCTGTTGATGTGTGTCAGTATTTTGATAAAAACGTCACTAAAGTAACAGCCACTTTAGGCTGGGAACAGGAATATTTTGTTATTGATGCCGGTTTGGCAAATACGCGCCCAGACCTGGTTTTAACGGGACGTACCGTTTATGGTCATGCGCCGGCAAAAGGACAGCAATTAGATGATCATTATTTTGGTGCCATACCCGAAAGGATCTATGCCTATATGAGAGATTTTGAGCAGGAGAGTTATAAACTGGGTATTCCCATCCGCACCCGGCATAATGAAGTGGCACCTGCTCAGTTTGAGTGCGCCCCCATATTTGAAGAAACAAATCTGGCAGTAGATCATAATACATTGCTGATGGATATTATGGAACGTGTTGCTAAACGCCATGGTTTAAAATGCCTGTTACACGAAAAACCATTTGCCGGAATCAATGGCAGTGGTAAACATAATAACTGGAGCCTGGCAACCGATACAGGTGTTAACCTACTGGCACCCGGTAAAACACCCAAGACCAACCTGATGTTCCTTACATTTTTTGTGAACTCTATTAAAGCGGTACATGATTATGCCGATTTATTAAGAGCTTCCATCGCCAGTGCAGGTAACGATCACCGCCTGGGTGCCAATGAAGCGCCACCTGCCATCATCTCCATCTTTATTGGTAAATATTTAACCGAAGTGTTAAACCAGGTAGAGGCCAGGGTATCGGGTAAATTTGATGAACAGGATGAAGCCATATTGAAACTGGATATTCATAAAAGTATTCCGGAACTGATGCTGGATAACACCGACAGAAACCGCACATCACCTTTTGCTTTCACAGGTAATAAGTTTGAGTTCCGTGCAGTAGGCTCATCTGCCAACTGCGCCAATTCCATGACGGCATTAAATGCCATCATGGCCGAAACTTTAAAAGGTTTTAAAGTAGATGTTGATGCATTGATCGAAAAAGGAGAGAAGAAAGAAGTGGCCATCATGCAGGTTATTCAAAAATATATTGTTGACAGTAAATCTGTTTTGTTTGAAGGGGATGGCTACAGCGATGAGTGGGAAAAAGAAGCGGCCAAACGGGGATTGCCAAATATAAAAACAACCCCTTCGGCTTTGGATGCTTATGTTACGGATAAAACAAAGCATCTCTTCAGCAGCAATGAAATTTATACACATTCGGAGTTGGAAGCCCGCCACGAAATTATGCTGGAAGCCTATATTAAAAAGGTACAGATCGAGGCCAGGGTAATGGGCGATATAGCCACTACTTTTATTTTGCCTTCGGCTGTTAAGTATCAGAATGTTTTAATTAAAAATATTGTGGGTTTAAAAGAAGCCGGACTTGCAGAAAAAACCTATGCCAATCAGAAACAAGTGCTGGAAGCCATAAGTAATCATATCAATATCATCAGCGATAACGTGGAGAAAATGATTGAAGAAAGAAAGAAAGCCAATGAGATCAAAGATACCAGGGCCATGGCTATTGCGTATTGCGATCATGTAAAAGGTAAATATTTTGACATTATACGTTATCATGTTGATAAGCTGGAACTGCTGGTTGATGATGCTTTCTGGTTATTGCCAAAATACAGAGAACTGCTTTTCTTAAGATAGATTTTTTGTAATTTATCATGTATCCCACAAACCGGTCTGCTGCCAGATAAGTTTGTGGGATATTTTTTTATGGTATTAAACTTATGCCTTAAAAAAATATCTATCATTCAGAAAATTTGACACATGAAAAAATCACTGATCGCATTTATACTTTCACTTGTTACGGTTTCAGCATCGGCACAGATTGAAAGAAAGCCTGTTGTTGTAAAAACCGATTCTGCCCAAACAACTACTAACGATACCCGGGTAGATAAACAAAGCCGCAAAGAACGCTTTAAAGAACTGGACCTTACCCGTGAGCAAAAAGGAAAGATGAAAGAAATTATGCAGGCTAATAAAGCGGCCAAAGAAGCCATTGAAAATAATACACAGTTATCTGACCAGGAAAAGAAAAAGCAAATGCGTGAACTGCAAAAAGCGCAAATGCAGAAAACACAGGCCATTTTAACAGCAGAGCAGTTTGAAAAATTTAAAGCATCCAAACAAAACAATCCATAAATATTTATTCGCAGGATAAGCATCAGTCACTTACCTGCAGTAAGGTTGAGCAAAAGAGGCCGTTCATTTTTGAGCGGCTTTTTTTTGGACATGTTACCCTATTGGGGTTGTGACTCACCCGGAAAAAACTTAATTTTGTCCGATGAGTACACCCTACAGTTACGAACAGTTATACAATTTCTCCAGAACTATATTTATAAAGATTGGCTGCAACGAAACCGATGCCGTAACGGCAACCAAAGCTTTACTCTCGGCTGATTTGCGAGGTGTTGATAGTCATGGTGTGGCACGCCTGAGCGGTTACATACGTTTGTGGGAAACAGAACGGGTTAATGCAAAACCTGCAATTAAAATGATACATGAAACCCCGTCTACTGGCGTGATTGATGGAGATAGAGGTTTAGGATTAGTGGTTGCTCCATTCGCTATGCAGGTTGCTATAGAAAAAGCAAGAGCAGTAGGTACCGGTTGGGTGAGTGTAAAAAACAGTAACCATTTTGGCATTGCAGGTCATCATGCCATGATGGCTTTGGAGCATGATATGATCGGTATTGCTATGACCAATGCCTCTGCTTTAGTGGCGCCTACTTTTTCTAAAGAAAGATTGCTGGGCACCAATCCCATTGCGGTTGCCATACCTGCAGGTAAAGAGCCGGCTTTTGTTGCCGACTTTGCAACAACCACTGCTGCCAATGGCAAACTGGAAATACTACAAAGAAAAAATTTAGAAGTCCCCGGCGGTTGGGTTTTAACAAAAGATGGCATACCCAGTAATAATGCCAATGAAATGAAAGCAGGTGGTTTGTTATTACCACTGGGCGGTGATAAAGAACATGGCAGTCACAAAGGTTATGCATTGGGTGCTATTGTTGATATTTTTTCGGCCATTCTTAGTGGCGCCAATTATGGTCCCTGGGTACCTCCATTCCCTGCCTACATCCCCATGCCCGAGAATATGCCCGGCGAAGGTATCGGTCATTTTTTTGGGGTCATGCGTATTGATGCTTTTAGAAAAGCGGATGAGTTTAAAGAACATATGGATAAATGGATAACCCGTTTCCGCCAGGCAAAAACAATTGCAGGCCAGGAAAAAGTAATCATCCCGGGAGACCCGGAAAGGGAGATGGAAGTTGAAAGAATGTTGAATGGAATTCCTTTACTGCCAGTTGTTGTAGCCGATTTAGAAGCCTTAAGTAATAAGTTTAAAGTTGCTTTTTAGGGGTTATATTTGCTTCTCAAAATTTTTTAAGTAGATGAAATGAGCCGTAAAAAAGATTGTAACGATCGACGTATTTATGGGCGAATTCCATGTGACAAAAATCAATAAGTAGAAACACATGAAAGTAATGAAGTTTGGTGGCACCAGCGTAGGCAAGCCACAGCGTATGCAGGAAGTTGCAAATCTGATAACCAAAGATACCGAAAGTAAAATTGTGGTACTCTCTGCATTAAGCGGAACAACCAATGCCCTGGTTGAAATAAGTGAATCACTGGCCAACGGCGATCGGTCGGTAGCCAAACAGCAGATAGATGCCCTGCATGACCATTACAAAAATTTTATTACTGAATTGCTGCAGGAAGAAATAGCCCGGGCAAAAGCCACAGACGTATTGAATGAGCATTTCGAGTTTCTGACCATCATTTTAAAAATATCTTTTAGTCAGGCATTAAATAAAGATATACTGGCGCAGGGCGAACTATTAAGTACTAAACTGTTCAGTATATATCTCGAAGAAAAAAAGATAGGCCATGTATTGTTACCCGCACTCGATTTTATGACCATTGATAGTTATGATGAGCCACAGGTAGGTACCATCAAAGTTAAACTGGCACAACTTTTAAACAAGCATAAGGATACATCTATTTTCATCACCCAGGGCTATATCAGCCGTAATTCTAAGGGTGAAGTGGATAACCTGAAAAGGGGCGGAAGTGATTACAGTGCGTCTTTAATTGCAGCAGCTATCAATGCCAGTGTGTGCGAAATATGGACTGATATTGACGGTATGCATAACAATGATCCCCGTGTGGTTGAAAAAACTAAAGCCATTGAGCAATTAAGTTTTGAGGAAGCAGCCGAGCTGGCTTATTTTGGAGCAAAGATCCTGCACCCGGCAAGCATTTGGCCGGCACAGTTCTTTAACGTGCCTGTTCGTTTGCTTAATACTTTGCAGCCCGATGCCAAAGGCACTTTAATTACTGAAAAAGCGGGAAGCGTTGGCGTAAAAGCTGTGGCAGCAAAAGATGGTATTACAGCCATTAAAATAAAGAGCAGCCGCATGTTATTGGCTTATGGTTTCCTGCGTAAGGTTTTTGAAGTATTTGAAAAACACCGCACCGCCATTGATATGATCACGACTTCTGAAGTAGCCGTTTCAGTTACCATTGATGATGATGTACACTTACCCGAAATACTGAAAGAACTGGAAGCATTTGGTACTGTGGAAATTGATACCAATCATACCATTGTATCTATTGTTGGTAACGAAATTGCCGAGACTAAAGATGTGATGAAAAAAATATTCGACGCCCTGGAGCCCATACCGGTGCGTATGGTTAGCTATGGTGGCAGCC